>NZ_JBAWSW010000039.1:0-21005 GCF_037104745.1 Bacillus sp. FJAT-53060 | reverse complement strand
CCACGTGTTACTCACCCGTCCGCCGCTTACATCCGGGAGCAAGCTCCCTTCTGTCCGCTCGACTTGCATGTATTAGGCACGCCGCCAGCGTTCGTCCTGAGCCAGGATCAAACTCTCCGAAAAAGAACAAAACCGAAGTTCTGTTTTTCGTCAGTTTGACTGACTACCTATGAAGTATCATAGGATTTTTTATAATAACTCGAATTAACAGGTACGTTTTGTCTTGTTTAGTTTTCAAAGATCATTTTCGTTATCGATCGTAAGCGACTTTAATATCTTAACATTTCGTATCGGTTAAAGTCAAGAACTTTTTCGATTTCTTTTTTTAACCTCGTTGCTGTTTTGTGGCAACGAATAATAATATACCATCTTGATTCTTACCTTGCAATAGTTTTTTTAAAAAAGTTTCATTTTATGAAAAATAAAAAGCGCCACAGTTAAAATGGCGCTTTGATTGATGTATTAGCGGTTTCTCATTTGTGGGAAAAGCAGTACATCTCTGATTGATGGGGAATTTGTTAACAGCATGATTAATCGGTCGATACCGATTCCCAGTCCGCCTGTTGGCGGCATTCCATATTCTAATGCCTCTACAAAATCGTCATCCATTAGATGCGCTTCGTCATTTCCTTCTTCACGTTCTTTTAATTGAGCTTCGAATCGTTCTCTTTGATCGATTGGATCGTTTAGCTCTGTGAATGCATTAGCGTGCTCACGGCGTACGATAAATAGCTCAAAGCGATCTGTGAAGCGAGGGTCTTCAGGATTTTTCTTAGCTAATGGAGAAATCTCCACTGGGTGTCCGTAAATAAATGTAGGTTGAACCAATGTTTCTTCTACTTTTTGCTCGAAGAACTCATTAATGATATGACCCACTGTCATGTTTTTCGTAATTTCAATTCCGTGATCAGCTGCATGCTGTTTCGCTTCTTCTACAGACATCTCCTGCCAGAAGTCTACGCCAGTTGCTTCTTTGACCGCTTCAACCATATGGAGTCTCTTCCATTCAGGCTTGAGGTCAATCTCATCTTCTCCATATTGAATAGTTGTTGTTCCTAGTACCTCTTCGGCAATATGAGCAATCAGACTTTCTGTTAAATTCATGATGTCTTTGTAATCTGCATATGCTTCGTATAGCTCGATCATTGTGAATTCCGGGTTATGACGAGTCGATACACCTTCGTTACGGAATACGCGGCCAATTTCGTATACTTTCTCTAGACCACCGACAATGAGACGTTTTAAGTGCAGTTCAATTGCAATACGCATATAAAGCGGCATATCAAGTGCATTGTGATGAGTAATGAAAGGACGAGCTGATGCACCACCAGGGATGCTATGCATTGTTGGTGTTTCAACTTCTAGGTATCCTTTAGAATCTAAGTATCTTCTTATTGATTGAATGATTTTGCTTCGTATGATGAACGTCTGCTTACTTTCTGGATTGACAATCAAGTCAAGGTAGCGCTGACGATAGCGTTGTTCTACATCTTTTAGCCCGTGGTATTTATCAGGAAGTGGACGAAGTGCTTTTGTGAGAACCTCAAAGCCAGTCGCTTTAATTGAAAGTTCCCCCACATTCGTTTTAAATACTGTTCCTGTCACACCAATGATGTCGCCTAGGTCTGAGCTTTTGAATAATTCGTAGGCTTCTTCTCCTACACTATCTTTGCGAACATAGATTTGAATTTGTCCTTCTAAATCTTGAATGTGAGCAAAGCCAGCTTTCCCTTTTCCACGCTTTGTCATCATACGTCCAGCGATTGTCACTTGGGCCGCTTTTTCTTCTAAGTCTTCTTTTGAAAATTCGTCATATTCAGCAATAATTTGTGCAGATTGATGAGAACGGTCATATCGTTCACCAAATGGATCGATACCCTCTTCTCTCATTTTATTCATTTTGTCACGTCTGACTTGGAATTGGTCATTTAGTTCTTCGTTATTAAGCCCTTCATTACTCATTTATTATCACTCCAATAATGTATTTTGCAATAAAAGCAGAAAAACTGCCAGTATATGCACTAGCAGTGAGCTACAAAAAGAAAGATAGTCTTATCCTACTTTTATACTTTGAAGCTCTTTTGCCTCGGCTTCGTTCGTAAAGTCATCAAGAATCTGTACAAGCTCAGCTCTCGTTTCACTTTGATTAATTTGATTTCTTACGTCTGCGTTCCCTCGGACGCCTTTTAAATACCATGCCGCATGCTTCCTCATTTCCCTTACAGCCACATGTTCACCTTTCAGGTCAATGAGTCTGTCTAAGTGAAGTGTGCATACAGCCATTTTTTCACGCACGTTTGGTTCTTCTTTCAGTTCTCCCGTTTCTAAATAATGAACCGTACGATAAATCATCCACGGGTTTCCTAGTGCGGCTCTTCCGATCATCACAGCATCCACACCGGTTTCATCAAGCATACGTTTTGCATCTTGAGGGGTTTTGACATCGCCATTCCCGATGACAGGAATGGAAACGGATTGCTTTACCTCTTTAATGATATCCCAATTTGCTGTTCCTTCGTACATTTGCAAGCGGGTCCGTCCGTGAAGCGCAACCGCTTGTCCACCTGCTCGTTCCACAGCACAGGCATTTTCGGTGGCGAAGATATGGTCCTCGTCCCAGCCCATTCTCATTTTGACAGTAACAGGTTTATTTACCGCTTCTACGACAGCCGAGACCATTTCAAAAATCTTGTTTGGATCAAGCAGCCATTTAGCTCCAGCATCACATTTCGTAATCTTCGGTACGGGACAGCCCATGTTGATATCAATAATGTCCGCCGTTGTATGTTGATCTACAAACTTTGCCGCTTCTACGAGTGTGTCTTTTTCTCCTCCAAATATCTGAAGGCTCAAAGGTTTTTCACGTTCATCAATGTATAGCATTCCCATGGTTCTGGCATTATTGATCAGGATTGCTTTGTCACTTACCATTTCAGCACAGACTAAGCCCGCTCCAAACTCTTTAACTGTCAGTCTGAAGGCAGAGTTACACACACCGGCCATTGGTGCGAGCACTACTTTGTTTTTAATATCGATATCTCCGATTTTAAACATCTTTGTCCCTCCTTTCTTCCTCGATTAGTGGGGAAAGTACTTCCACCGTTATATTTAAAGCATCTGCTATTTGACCAACCATTTGGATTGTTGGTAATCGATTGCCTCGCTCAATTTCACCTAAAACAGAGATGGCCAGTCTTTTGGCGAACCTTCCTGAGTATACCCTTTTCGCTTTAGGTATGCACGAATTCTTCTACCCTACATGTCTTTTTCCATATACTTACACATTCTTGGTCAGTTACGGCGTTTATTTGTACTTTGCCGATTTCTAGGCAAATCTCACTCATCGGAACAAGAACGAATAAACGTTCGTACATTCTAGGGTGTGGTATCACAAGTTGTTCTGTTTCAATATTTTCACGATTATAAAGTAAAATGTCAAGGTCAGCCGTTCGCGGACCCCACCTCACTTCTCTTGTTCTGCCTAACTCTTGTTCAATTTCCTGAGTAAGTGCTAACAGTTCCTCTGGACGAAGCGAGGTAGAAATCTTCACGGCCATGTTCAAAAAGTCATCTTGGTTCTCGTAGCCTACGGGTGTTGTTTCATATATAGATGAGATCAATTCGACTTGAACATCTGGGTGTTCGTGCAGTTTTTTGACTGCTTCTTTTAAATAAGTTTCCTTTTTTCCTATGTTTGAGCCTAAAGCGATATATGCTGTATTGTTCATGTGCGCGATCTCGTTATTTCAATTGCAACGGACTGATAGTGTCCTGGAATTGGCGGATCTGGCTTAACCACCTTCACTGTACATTCCTGAACTGTCGCAAAGTCCTTTAACACTTGGTTTGCAATTCGTTCTGTTAACGTTTCAACGAGGTTAACCGGCTCTCCTTCTACAATGACTTTGCAAATTTTGTAGAGCTCTGCGTAATTGATGGTCTCGTTTAGGTCGTCTGTTTGTCCTGCTTTACTTAAATCAAGTGAAGCTGTTAAATCCACACGGAATCGCTGTCCTAATTTATTCTCTTCTGCAAATACACCGTGATACCCGTAAAATTCCATTCCGTTTACATACACTTTATCGATGATAAGCGCCTCCCTTATTCAGCATGGCATCCATCATTTTTGCCATTCTTGCAATTTCCTTCACATCATGCACGCGGACCATTGCACTACCCTTTTGAATCCCCAAGCATACCGTCGCACCTGTTCCTTCAGCACGTTCTTCAGGCGGCAGGTCTAAGACAGCTCCGATGAATCGCTTTCGAGATGTCGCAAGAAGCAGCGGGTAGCCGAGGTGGCAAAAATGTTCAAGCTCATTCATGACTATCAGGTTATCTGTTTTATTCTTCGCAAACCCTACACCTGGATCTATTATCATCATGTCATCACGTACACCCGCTTGTTTGGCGATTTGAACACTTTCTTTCAAATCTGCAATCATATCTGAAATCAGATGAGTGTAGTTTCGCTCTGGGCGATTGTGCATTAAGATGATGGGAACATTGTGCCTTGCTGCGACATGAGCCATTTGAGGATCGGCTTTCGCACCCCATACGTCATTAATGATAGAGGCTCCAGCTTTCAACGCCTCATCTGCGACATGGGCTTTATACGTATCAATAGAAATAGGCACATCCAATTCCTTGGTGATCTTTTCAATCATAGGAATCACTCTGGAAAGTTCCTCTTGCTCTGACACAAGTGCCGCTCCCGGACGAGTTGATTCTCCGCCAATATCAATGATATGCGCACCGTCTTCCATCAGCTGGGTGGCATGAGCCAACGCTTTATCCATTTGATTAAATTTCCCTCCATCTGAAAAAGAGTCAGGTGTGACATTCAAAATGCCCATGACCAATGTCTTTTCTTCATAGCTAAGGGTATGATGCTTGGCTTGTATGATTTTAGGCTGCTTTATCACTTGTTGCGTCATTATGCCCACCTACTCTTTATGTTCTAGACGTTCTTTTGTATATTGTGTTCTCAACTTTGTTGAGATTGTTCGGTTGTTTTTTAGCAAGACGATCTCTCCTATACTTCTGAAAGGCACAATTCCTTGAACAGAATTCGTCATCCATACCTCATCACCTGAGAGCATATGCGAGACTGGGTATCGTCCTTCCATCAGCGAGACCCCCAAAGCGGGAAGCGTTTCAATACAATATCGACGGGTTATCCCATTTAAAATGCCTGTATCAAGTGCCGGTGTATAGATCACATCTTCTTTACGCCAAAATACATTAGAGGTAATTCCTTCTGCCACAACATGTTCTTTTGTTAAAAAGATGCCTTCTACCGATGGGTCGTTCCCTATTTCTCTTTTTGCCAGCAGGTTGTTCATATAATGATGAGACTTGAGCCGCCTTGGCCCTTCTGGTGTATTTCTTCTTGTTTTAAGAATGACTCCTTGTTTTTCATTTAATAGAGACTTAGGACGGAATGGTGATATCATGACAAAAATAACTGGTTCCTCATACGGGTCTGCAGAAAATCCTTTGCCTTTGCCTGCCGAGACATTGAAACGTATCCTCGCATGGCCATTTGCTATATTGTTTTGGTTCAGTAAGGTATGAATGATGTCGAGTACAAATGGTTTCTCTATTGTGGATTCGATGCAAAGGTCACGCAATGATTGATTGAGCCTTTCAAGATGCCAATCTAACAGGAAGACTTGTCCTGCCAGGCTGGTAAATGTCTCGAATACACCGATGCCATATAGAAAACCATGATCAAAAGGAGAAAGAGTCGCATCTTTCTCCTCTATATACTGACCGTTCAGATAAATAATCATGCGTTTACTTCATGCCCCTTTTTACGATAGGTTTCGATGAAATTCTTGAGCATTTCTTTTCCGAAGGAAGTCATAATCGATTCAGGGTGGAACTGAACACTTTCAATTGGCAGTTCTTTATGGCGAATAGCCATGAGCTCCCCTTCCTTTGTACTAGCTGTTGCGACAAAGCACTCCGGCAGTGTCTCGTTTTTGACAATTAATGAATGATATCTGGTTGCAACAAGCGGATTTTGGAGTCCAGCGAAGACGCCTTTGCCGTCGTGTTCAATCTCTGACGTTTTACCATGCATTAACCGCTCTGCTCGAAGCACATCTCCACCGAATACTTGTGCGATGGATTGATGTCCTAAACACACACCAAAGATCGGAATTTTACCAGCAAAATACTTGATGGCCTCCATACTAATTCCCGCTTCATCAGGACTGCATGGCCCTGGAGAAATCATTAGAAAGTCTGGCTTGAGCTGTTCGATTTCTTGAATTGTTACTTGATCATTGCGTTTCACAATCAATTCTTCACCAAGTTCACCTAAATACTGAACCAGGTTGTACGTAAATGAATCATAATTATCAATCATTAATATCATACTCTGCTCACCTCTAACTCAAAATAGTCTCTTCTTTGCTCAACTGTAATGCCTTTTTCACTGCATAGGCTTTTTTAATGGATTCTTTATATTCGTGCTTCGGTACAGAATCAATGACAATGCCGGCACCTGACTGCATAAAGGCTTTGCCTTCTGTACAATACGCCGTACGAATGACGATATTGAAGTGCATATCTTGATTGAATCCAAACCAGCCTATAGATCCAGTATAAAGCCCTCGTCTTGTTGGCTCAAGTTCTTCTATAATTTCCATCGTTCTCACTTTTGGCGCACCTGTGATCGTTCCGCCCGGGAATACAGCCCTCATGACATCTACCGCATCATATTCATCACGCAGCTCCCCTTGTACATTAGATACAATGTGCATCACGTGTGAATATTTCTCAATGGCCATAAACTCGTTCACCTGTACTGAGCCGTAAGTAGACACTCGTCCAAGGTCATTCCGCTCAAGATCAACGAGCATGACATGCTCTGCTCGTTCTTTTTCATTTTCGATGAGTTCCTTCGCCAATGCTTGATCGTCAGCGTCGTCCTTACCTCTTGATCTTGTGCCAGCAATCGGTCTCGTTTCTAGTTGAGTACCTTTTTTCTTGATGAGCAGCTCCGGGGATCCACACACAATTTGGAAGTCTGGCGTGTGCAGATAAGACATATAAGGAGACGGGTTCACGTGACGTAATGTTTTGTATAAATGATACGGATGAGTATGAAGCTGTTCATCTTGTCTAATGGATAGGTTCACTTGGAACACATCACCGTTTGCGATATATTGCTTAATTGTTTCTACTGCTTCTCCAAAGGTTTCTTCAGTAAAAGGTGCTACTGGCAGAAATTCCGAAGAAGACACGTTGATAGGTGAGTGTCCTGATTCTTCTGAAGTACTTGTCCAGCTATTTTTCAATTCTTCCAGCCTTTGATTAACTTCACTCACAGGTTCCTCTCCCTCTGTATGAGTGATCAGCCATAACACGTCTTCTTCATGATCAAAGACCGCAACATCATTAAACACGAGGAAATACAGATCAGGTGTTTTGAGATCGTCGATTGACAGCATTTTAAAATACTCTATATATCTTGCATAATCATAGCTTAAAAAACCAATCGCTCCGCCTTGAAAGTCCGGGTAATCCTCGTTCGTTTCGGTTTGAAGAGTTTGAAACCAGTCAGCAAAGGCTCTGAATGGATCGCCTTCTTTGAACAGCACCTCATCATGATAATGGATGGTGGTCATCCCATCTTTTCCTTTGGCTTTAGCAATCGGGTGAATTCCAGCAATGCTGTATTCTCCGCCGCGTGCACTTTCAAGAAGAACATGGTGTGTTTCACGCACAGATAATTGCTCGTATCGTTTCAAGAATGCATCTTTCGTAAAAGGAATTTTGATGCCCATCGGCCTGCGTTGTGTCATGTTATCATCCTTTTTCATTTTCATTAATCTTATTGTAATGCAATCCAATTTATTTAGAAAATAGTTTTTCTTTCCATCTTCAAAAATCTAAAAAAACCCCAGCAAATGCTGGGGTTTATCGTTTAATCAAATTGATAAAGAGGTGTACTGAGGTAACGCTCCCCATTACTTGGGATGATCGCCAGAACTCTCTTCCCTTTACCAAGCTTTTTCGCTGTTTGAAGCGCTGCGTAAATAGCTGCTCCTGAGGAAATACCGCCAAGGATTCCTTCCTCTTTCGCTGCCTTTCTTGCAAGCTCAAAGGCATCTTCGTTTTTCACTTGGATAATGCCGTCATATACTTCCGTGTTCAAGATGGAAGGGATGAAACCAGCTCCAATTCCTTGGATTTTATGCGGACCTGGCTTTCCTCCTGATAGTACAGGGGAATCTGTTGGTTCTACCGCATAGAGCTGAATGGACGGGATGGCTTCTTTTAGGACTTCACCAACACCTGTAATTGTACCGCCCGTACCAACACCTGCAATAAATGCATTCAAATCACCATCAAACTGTTCAAGAATTTCTTTCCCAGTTGTACGGCGGTGAATCTCAGCATTGGCTTCGTTGCTAAACTGCTGTGGCATGAAATAACCATGTTCTTCTGCCAGTTCTTCTGCTTTTTTAATAGCACCTTTCATTCCTTCTGCACCCGGCGTTAATACAAGCTCTGCACCGTATGCACGTAAAAGGTTACGGCGCTCCTGACTCATTGTATCCGGCATAACCAAAATGGCGTTGATTCCTTTTGCTGCTGCTACCATCGCAAGACCAATCCCTGTGTTTCCGCTTGTTGGTTCGATGAGCGTGTCGCCAGCTTTTAGCTTACCTTTCGCTTCAGCGTCTTCGATCATCGCTAACGCAATACGATCTTTTACACTGCTGCCTGGGTTCATATATTCAAGTTTCAAGTAGACATCCGCACTGTCTTCTTCCACTAAACGGTTTAATTTAACGACTGGTGTATTTCCTATTAATTCAAAAACTGAATTTGCAATACGAGCCATCACTAACACCTCTATCTCCGAGTAATTTTATTGTATTAATATTAAATTATCAATTTCAAAAAATTTTGTCAATGCTTTTAGTCCTGCTCGCCATCGTAAAACCATGTGACTTTTGCTTCTTTCCACAGGGTTTTGACATTCGCCTTTTCACCTAGATCTTCCATAGCGATCTGCCTTTTGATCTGATCTTTGACTTCTTCATAAGAGAAAGAGCGGCCTTTTAATGTTTCTTTTAATTGTATGATGGCATACCCGTTTTTGGTCTCAATCGGCTCTTTTGTCCATTTATCTGGTTGCAGCTTTTGGGCTTCTTGTATGTATAGGGCTGGAATGCTCTCTTGCTCTTCTGTCACAAACCCAAGATCTCCGCCATAGGGAGATGTATATCGGTCAATGGAACGTTCAGCCGCCACAGCTTCAAAGCTGGATCCGCCTTTTAAATCTTTCAATACACTTTCTGCCTCGCCCTTTGTCTTCACGACAGTATGGCGAATACGATATGAGTCATCATATTGATATAATTCCTTGTTTTTTTCATAGAAGGATTTCGCTTCTTTTTCCGAAACAACGGCATCTCTCGTTAAGAGCTGTTCTAATAAAATTTGATAACGAATCTGCTCTTTCCATTCCTTTTCACTTGTATGTCTATCTTCGTAGAAATTATTAGAAACCGCTTTAAGCATCAGCAATTCTCGATTGATCTCTTTTGAAGACACCTCTAGCTTGTTCTCTTTTGCAAGCTGATTGACCACCTGTTGATTGATCATTTGTTCAAGTGTTGCCTTTCCGTAGCGGTCTTCCATTTTCTTTAACCATTCTTCACGCACAATTCTCTTTTTTCCAATGGACGCAATTTCTTCACCGCTCTTCCCGTTTGAAGAAGCCTGTGACATTTGTGACTTTGTTAATACATATGCAATGACAACGGCATTGATCATGAGCAACACAAGGATAAATGTCCAAACCACTCTTGCTTTTAATCTCATTTTTCGTCTCCTTTCCATTATAAAAAGAAAACCCGCTGCTTAGAGCTTAGCGGGTTATTTCTTCACATAGCTCTTCTAGCTCTTCTTTTGTAAATACATAGGTTTCATTACAAAAATGGCATTGAGCTTCTGCTTGTCTGTCTTGTTCAATCATATCGTCAATTTCGGCTTTTCCTAGGCTGATAATGCCATTAGCAAAACGTTTTTTTGAGCAGTTACAAGAGAATTCGACAGGTACAGTTTCTAAAATTTGAGGTTTTTCTCCGAGCACTTCTTCTAAAATTTCTTCAGGTGTCATCCCTTTTTCAATAAGTTTGGAGATGGGTTCAATGGTTGATAGCCGCTTTTCTAGTCTTTCAATCACAGCATCTTCTGTTCCTGGCAGCAATTGAATGATGAAACCGCCTGCTGCGAGGATAGAGTTGTCTGAATTCACAAGAACGCCTACACCTACAGAGGAAGGCACTTGCTCAGAAGAGACGAGATAATAAGTGAAGTCATCCCCAATTTCACCTGAAACGATTTCTGTTTGTCCTGTAAAGTGGTCTTTCAGCCCTATATCTTTTACAACACTTAAGGTTCCTGTTGTTCCAACTGCACGTCTTACATCTAGCTTACCATGTTCATTTAAGTCAAAGTGAACTTGTGGGTTTGAGACATATCCGCGCACATGACCTTTTGCGTTTCCATCAGCAATGATGGCTCCGATTGGTCCACCACCTTCAATTTTGACAGTTAACTTATTTTCGCCTTTCAGCATAGCCCCCATCATCACTGTGGCCGTCATGGTTCTGCCAATAGCTGCTGACGCAGTTGGCCACGTATGGTGTCTACTTTGTGCTTCGTTGATTGTATCCGTTGTGTTTGCAGCATATGCACGGACTTTACCGTCATATGCTAACGCTTTAACTAAGTAATCCATTTCAATTAAACCTCCTATGGTACACCGACATGATTACGTTCATAAATTAATTGAAGTCCTTTTAATGTTAAGAACGGATCGACAATATCAATAGAGTTTGATTCGTTTCCAATTAATGTAGACAAACCGCCTGTTGCAATGACTTTCGGTGTTTGCTCGGCTTGCTGCTTCATCCGTTTCACTATTCCCTCGACTTGACCAACATATCCATAAAGTATACCCGATTGCATCGCACTAATGGTGTTTTTTCCAACGATGTGATCTGGGCGGACGATTTCAATTCTCGGCAGCTTAGCGGCTCTTGAATATAAAGCCTCAGTTGAGATGGTAATACCCGGTGCAATCGCTCCACCCATGTATTGTTTTTGTTCATTAATATAACAGTAGGTTGTCGCTGTTCCAAAGTCTACCACAATGAGAGGTGATCCATATAGGTGAATAGCAGCCACCGCATTGACAATTCGATCGGCGCCAACTTCCTTTGGATTGTCGCACATAATGTTTAGTCCTGTCTTCATTCCAGGTCCTACAATTTGGGGTGTAATGTGAAAGTACTTCTCGCACATTCTTTCGAGTGCAAACATCATCGGCGGGACAACAGAAGAGATAATAATACCTTCTATTTGGTCAAACATCAGCCCTACATAGTCAAATAAAGACCGGATTGACATACCAAATTCATCTTCTGTTTTATGACGGCTTGTTTCAATTCGCCAATGGTAGTTTAGATCGCCATTATGATAAACACCTAAAACGGTATTTGTGTTTCCTACATCTATCACGAGTAACAACTTCATCACCACTTTGAATAGTTTCTCAAAAAGAGCATTTTTCGACTTTCTATCATACCATACACGAATTGAGTTCCATTTGTAAACAATTCGAAACCGATCCATTCAGGAATCGAAATAAAAAAAGCTGCCGGTCATCCCGGCAGCTTTCACAGAAGGAGATTAGATCTCCTCATCTTCTTCTTTTTTCTTGATGTTCACTTTCACATCATCGTTTTTCTCTTCTTCATCTGCGTATATACGCTCTGGAAGCTTTCCAGTTTCGTAAAGAGATTTGATTTGCTCAGCATCTAATGTTTCAACTTCTAGAAGGGCTTGTGCGATGATTTCTAGCTTATCTTTATTCTCAGTGAGAATTTGTTTCGCACGTTCGTAGCTCTCCTTGATGAAACGCTGAACTTCTTGGTCAATTTCGTAAGCGATCGCTTCACTATAATTCTGCTCGTTGTTGAAATCACGGCCAAGGAATACTTGACCTCCTTGTGATTGACCGAATTGAAGCGGACCAAGTTTATCAGACATACCGAACTCTGTGACCATTCTTCTTGCAATGCCTGTTGCACGCTGGAAGTCGTTGTGAGCGCCTGTACTGACTTCACCAAACGTAATTTCCTCCGCAACACGACCGCCGAGCAAGCCGACAATTTTATCAAGAAGCTCTGGCTTCGTTTGGAAATAACGGTCTTCTCTTGGAAGCATGACCGCATATCCGCCCGCCTGACCACGAGGAACAATCGTTACTTTATGCACCATGTCCGCTTCGTCAAGGACAAGTCCAATGACGGTATGACCTGCTTCATGGTACGCCACGATATTACGTTCTTTCTTCGAAATGACACGGCTTTTCTTCGCCGGCCCAGCGATGACACGGTCAGTCGCTTCGTCAATATCACGCATATCGATTTTCTTTTTGTTTTGACGGGCAGCCACAAGTGCTGCTTCGTTTAGTAAGTTCTCAAGATCAGCTCCAGAGAACCCAGGTGTTCTGCTAGCAATGGCTTTCAAGTTTACTGTATCATCAAGCGGTTTGTTTTTCGCATGAACCTTCAGTACTTCTTCACGGCCAATGACATCTGGGCGGTCAACCGTAATTTGACGATCAAAACGTCCCGGACGCAGCAATGCAGGATCTAGGATATCTGCACGGTTGGTTGCAGCAATGATAATAATACCTTCGTTGGCACTAAAACCATCCATTTCAACAAGAAGCTGGTTAAGCGTTTGTTCACGTTCATCATGACCGCCGCCAAGACCTGCTCCACGCTGACGACCCACCGCATCAATCTCATCAATAAAGATTAAGCAAGGTGCATTCTTTTTCGCATTTTCGAACAAATCACGTACACGTGATGCACCGACACCGACGAACATCTCGACAAAGTCAGAACCACTGATGCTGAAGAAAGGAACGCCTGCTTCACCTGCAGATGCTCTCGCAAGCAATGTTTTACCTGTACCTGGGGGTCCTACTAGTAAAACCCCTTTAGGTATTCTTGCGCCAAGCTCCGCAAATTTACGCGGATCCTTCAGGAATTCAACAACTTCTACAAGCTCTTGCTTTTCTTCATCCGCACCGGCAACATCTTTGAATTTCACACGCTTCTTCTCTTCTGTGTAAAGCTTAGCCTTACTTTTACCAAAGTTCATGACTCGGCTTCCACCGCCCTGAGCTTGGTTCAATAAGAAGAAGAATAAAATAAAGATGATGATAAACGGAATGATGGTTGTCAGAACTTGCAACCATCCATTTGTTTCAGGTGCTGGTTCTACTTTTACATCTGTATTCTTCAGTGCACTGTAAATTTGGTCAACACCTTGACCATCTGGAACATGGGTAATGAAGTATTCATCTTTCTTCGCGCCATATAATTGACCACGAATTTCATAAACCCCTCTCACAGGCTGAATGGAGATGCTCTCCACTTTTCCCGCACTTAGATTTTGCGAAAATTTGCTGTAAGACATGTTCTCAGGCTTTTGATTAGGGGATCCTAACCAACTAACAACCCCTATCACAAGTAATAAAATAAGTATATAAAAAATCGTATTACGAAAAACCCGATTCATTCCTTACCTCCTCCCACAGTAAGCACAACTATGTTCAATAGTATCATAGAAAATCATTCCAACACAACCAATAACCTCATGTAGACGTATGCTGATTAGCCTTCGTAAACAGAAGGTTTTAACACTCCAATATACGGGAGGTTTCGGTAACGTTCAGCGAAATCCAATCCATAGCCGACTACAAATGCATCTGGCACTTCAAACCCAACATAGTCTGCTTTGATGTCTGCTTTACGACCGCTTGGTTTATCAAGCAATGTCACAATTTTAATGGAGTTTGCTTTACGGTATCGGAAAAGCTCTACCAGATAGCTCAAAGTTAACCCACTGTCGATGATATCTTCCATAATTAGAATATCTCTTCCTTCAACAGAAGTATCTAAATCCTTAATGATCTTCACTTCTCCAGAAGATTCGGTAGACTTTCCGTAGCTAGATACATCCATAAAATCAAGCTCTAAATATGTATCAATGTGTTTAATCAGGTCTGCCATGAATGGAAGAGCCCCTTTCAACACACCAATAGCCAGGGGAAATTTACCATCATAATCGCTGGTTAATGTTGCTCCCAGTTCCTTCACTTTTTGCTGGATCTCTTCTTCTGAGATCAAAATCTTTTCAATATCTTGTTTCATGCTTTTGCTTGCCCCCTACAAATTTTCGTGCTGTCTATATTGTAATACAATGAGATCGCTGTTTGTCATATCATTTTCTTCAAAAACGGATTTTTTCAAACCTGGGATCCAGATGATTTGATGATCCGAGTCAGTGACGATCGGCCAACTGTCTCTTTCTGCAAGAGGCACTTTTTTATCAATAAATATATCCTTCACCTTTTTTGACCCATTCATCCCTTTAAGTTTGATTCGGTCACCATTTTTTCGTGAGCGAATGATCAAAGGGAGGCGAACATGATCTTTTTGAAGCAAGAAAAAATGGTTTCCGTTCCGTGCATCCTTCGGAATATAATTTGATACCACAATAGATCGTCCATTCGGAAGAAAAAGCTCCTCTCCTAACTCAACCTTTAAGTGATGAGCATAAGACTGATCTATGACAAGCGATCGTTCAAAGGTAAACTTACAATGATCATAAGACTTGACAGCTTGTAAACCTTTTGGCAAATCTAATGATCCAGACGGTTGATCCGTATGAGATAACCAGTCCAAAGTCCCTAGAATATGCTGGTTTGAAAACGCTGATTGAGTTTTTTCATAAAGATAGTTTAATATTAGTTGAATGCCTCTTCTTTGTAAAGGCAAAGGCAGGTCAAGCAAAGTCTTCGTTTTGATCTCGACCTGTTTAGTTGTTTGACTAGTAATGACTTGGTTCATTTGTTCCTTTGTTAATGCCTGCAAGTATTGCTCATCCTCAGTCAGCATGTCGCTTACAAACTGAAAGCTTTCGTGCACATGTGGCGCCTCTTCTTTTAACACGGGAAGAATGTGTCTTCTTATCCGGTTTCTCAAGTAGTCATCTGTGTGATTGCTTTGATCAATGACATAGGGAACATGTTCTTTTTTACAAGCTTTTAGCACGTCGTCCTTAGAATAACCAATCAGCGGACGAATCAGCCACCCTTCTTGAAAGGAGCGCTTTGCTTGAATACCTGCAAGTCCTATTCCAACAGTCCCTCTGGTCAGCCTCATCATCATTGTTTCTACTTGGTCGTCCCCATGATGTGCAAGCGCTATAAATTGAGCGTTGTACCGCTCCATCAATTGAAGAAAGAACGCATATCGGCAGTCTCTTGCAGCTGCCTGTTTGTTTAAGCGGTTTTCTTTTGCATATTGGGTCACCTGTATACGGGCCGATTCAAAAGGGATCTCTTGCTCCTTGCAGTAAGCCTCAACAAATGCCAAATCAGTAAAGGATTCTTCCCCCCTGAACATGTGATCAATATGGGCTGCAATCAGCTGGAAGGAACCTTTTCGACGTTTGTTTAGTTCATGCAGTAAGAGCATGGAATCTGGTCCACCGGAAACCCCGACAATGACGGTCGTATTTTCAAGGAAAACATCATGTTTTTTCAAAAAAGAGTCAATTCTATTCACAACTGCCTCCTCACAAAGAGCAGGTAATTTAAAGATATACATATCCTATCACTTTCAGTAGCTCCAAGCAAAGAAGAAGCCTGCTTTTTTACAGCTCTACAATAGGAATAAAACCACATACGCACAGTAAAGAGCGAGTACGCTGCACACGATGAGAATCGATTCAAAAAGCCCTCCTGATTTTTTACGTACTGACTTTCTTTTCGCTCCAGCAACTTGTGATCGTGAAACCACCTGTTGATTTTGACTAACAGCAGGCTTTTGCCTGTTTTTGTGTGCCTGCTTTTTTTGACGCGTCTTTCTTGAGATAAGCAGTTGTCCTTCTTTCAGTATGGCACTTTTCATATCTGCTGCTGATCGATACTTACCTTGAAAAGCAGCCTTTAACACCCTCTCATATCTCTTTAATAAAGGATGTCCTTCAATGGCTCGATAAAGCTGCTTTTCTGGTTCTGCCCCTTTTTTAAATTCTTTTTTATAGGCACAGTTCACCATCACCATACTTAAGGCAAATAGATCATAAGACGGTTCTGCCTTTCTTGTACCAAATCCCCAGTAGCCTCGATCAAAGAACTCAGTATACTCCTTGATTGCCCTTCCTGCCTTTGTCGTTCCTCCAACATCAATACATCGAATAGTGGCTGGAGGACCTGAAACGATGAGATTATCCGGCTTCAAGTCACCAAATATCCAGCCTTCCTTGTGTAAATGAGCCAGGTTAGACAAAAGCTGAATCATTAAGACAACGATCCACTCATCACCTTTTTGTTTAACAAACTCTAGCAGTAACGGGCCTCTCACATACTCCATCACATAAAACGAGCGCTTTTGTAACATACCAGCATAAATGGCATCATCCATATCATAAAAAGAAGGCCCCATGGTTTTCACAGGAGCCTTTGAAAAGGATTTTAATACATTGACTTCAGATGCAATGAGCATACTGTCATCACTCACTTTAAGGGCCACTTGCCCATTTGGCGATTCGGCCAGATAGACAACACCGTTCGCCCCTTTTCCCAGCTCTTTTACAATGCGGTAATGATGGTGATGCCATTTCCCTTTAATCATCGTGCCTAATGGGATGTTAGAAGCCGAATTCATCATTATGCTCTTCCTTTGCTTCAAGTAGCCCTTTACGTGATCGAACTGATTTGAAATGCTGAAGTGCTTCTCGGAGTGCTGGTCCAGTCGGAGTAATTCCCCCGGTTGTCAGCTTTGGAAAAATAGATGATAACGAATCGAACCGAGGCGTCCAGTTCAACACAATTTCTGCATCTGAGTTTTTCCCGGGAAATACACACATCCCAAACCGATTTTCACCAATTCTTGAATTTAAACTAATAGAGAGATCGATGAGTGCTTCTTTGACGGTCGGCAATTTTGGCTTCATACTTGCACTTGTATCAACAAGCACTAGCACTTGAAGATGAACAGTCTCCCCTAACTCATCAACAACCTCCATTACTTCTCCACGCTTATCTGGCGGAAGTTCTTCAATTTCAGCATCTTTACCGAGAATTTGCTGTAATTCTTTATTCACAACACCCTGTAATGTTTGTGTCATCGCCTTTTTTGTGACCATTTGTACCGTTTGAGATAATTGCTGGACGTAGACAACCTGATGGATGCCTCCGCCAGCGAGAGCAATCCCCTCTACTTCTTTCATCGCTTCATGATCGTGTCTGTTTTCTTCCATAATGCCAATGACATTGACTGTGATCCCTTGTTCCTTTGCCAATGCGGCAATCGCAAGTGGGTCTTCCCCATGATTTGAGCAGCCATCTGTAATCAATAAGATTTGGTTTACGTGACCTTTTCGCATCTTCATTCCTCCTGGGATTGTAACTGAATGCTTGTATTCCCATCATCGCCAGAAGAAATTCATATTATACGATATTTTAAGAAATCTCTTGTTTCTCAAGATAGAATGTACCTGTGGGAATGGATGCCCATTTTGGTGTGTTGTGGTCGAGCCTAATGACTACAACCGTCATATCGTCATCAATTTGACCTGCTCTTGTTCGAATGACCTCTTCCATTAATAAATCAGCAATCTCTTGCGGATCTTCTGTTTTAAAGCTTTTCATTTTTCGTTTGACCCACAAATCATGATTTTCAATATGCTTTGGTCCTTCAAAAATGCCGTCGCTCATCATAATGAGCAGATCTCCTGCCTTCATCTGTTCACTCACGACCTCCACTTCAAACTCATCAATAATCCCAATCGGCAAGTTGCTGGCTTGTACCTTCATCACCTGATCACCCCGTTTAATAAAGCTAGGGGTTGAACCGATCTTTAGAAACTTACAGCTCGCATGCTGTAAATCAATAATTGATAAATCTAATGTTGAGTAGATTTCATCCGTCGTCCTTAAAGATAAAATACTATTAATGGTCTTGATCGCCACTTTTTCATCAATACCAGACGCCAATATTTTTTCTAACAGTTTGATCGTTTCATTGCTTTCAAAATGAGCCCTTGCGCCATTTCCCATCCCATCACTAATAGCTGCGGCATATTTACCTGCACCTAGCTCCATCATGCTGTAGCTATCTCCAGATACTAACCCTCCGCCTTTCGCTGCATGCGCTACGCCTGTAGCCACTCGATACGATTTTGCCGAGCCAAAAACAACATGACAATAGCCTGTTGGATGCTCTGCGCACTGCTCTGCTTTTACTAAAATCTGTTCTTCTAAAATATCTGAGAGCATTGGAGCAATAATTTTTTCACATTCCCCATGACCTTGGCAATATGGGATTCTCATTTCAATATCGACATTCCCCTGCTCCAAGCTATAGATTTCTACTTGCTGAATTTCAATCCCGAAGTGCTGAAGCGCTTCTATCATCTGTTCTTCCTGAATAAAATGCTGTTCTCGTTCCCGTTTTATTTCCCGGGAAAAATCCTCCATCACTTGCGAGACGCCCATCAGCTGTTCCGCCACAAGACGCCTGCTGTCTTGGACCTTTTTCTTAAGGGTCTGATTTGCTTTGTAATAAGCAATCTCCTCTTCAATCAATTCCTCGACATGTTTTGATTTTGAGCAATGCTGGCTAAATTTCTTTTTCAATTTCCGGTTATTCTCATACGTTTTTTTATCAGATTCATGCATAACTTGCTTCATCAGTTCATAGGTTGTATCAAAGTTCTGCACCCAGCATTTATTTTTCTTATAGCACGTTTGACAGGATCGTTCTGTGATTGTACTTAAAAAAATATCTACATCTTCTTCCTGCTTCTTCTCTTCAGGAATGGATTCGTAAAATGTCGCAAAACTCTCAGACAGCGCATGAAATACATTAGAGAATTGGTCTACTTTTTTTGCTGTCACATCTCGTACTTTCCGAGCATATTGCTGTTGCTCCTGTACATGCTCTACCGTTCCAGGGATATATTTTGCCACCTTAGAGGTAACTGATTGAGGCGTGAGCAAAAACAGTGCAACGGCAATGAGTGATTCATATAGCGTAGTCATGAGACCTGCTGATCCTTCACCGTACAGTGAAATAAGTAAGGAACCTACAATTAATCCGATGGCTGCTCCTGCTTTCTTCCCCTCTTTTAGCAATCCGCCTAATAAGCCTGAAAAGGCAAGAAGACTCATCTGATAAAGATTCCCTATGTTAGCAAGTCCGAGAATTAATCCTGTCACGACACCAACCGTACAACCAATACTGGCGCCTCCAATAAAGGCAAAGGTAAGCACTACGTAACGCGACAAAATATGCTCTGCTTGCATCCCTTGAAAGGTGATACCCGCTAAGCCTGTTAAAACGGACGCAATTAAAATCATAAAACAAATGATTTCTTCAACCTTTAAGGAGTGTTTGATTTTCCTGACTGTAAAAATCGGTAAACTTTGCAGAAAAATCAATGTCAATATGAACGCAAGTCCTGCTTCAACGCCCGCCATGACGTAATCGTAGCTTTGAACAGCACCTTGCTCAAAATAAACAAATGACCCTCGTGTGATCAGCATGGAAAGAACAATCACAACCGGCAAGGTTTTCACTGGATCTTTGATGATGAAAGAAATGACTTTTGACATGCTAAGAAATACGATCAATGAAGCAAACACAAATAATGCATTTTGAGGTGATATGGTCATTGCCCCAGCGAGTAAAGCAAGACAAGCCAGCATCACTTTATCCTTTTTAATGAGTAGCATGGAACCAAAGAAAGGCAAAGCAAACGGCATAATTTCAGATAAAATAAAGGCTCGTCCTAATAAAAAACCGAGAACAACATAAATAAACCCTCTATAGAAAAAAAGAGAATGCGTATGATGAAGAAACAGGTTTTTTATCTTTTTCAAACCTGCACTGATTCTTTCAAACCCCGCTCCTGTTAAATCCGTTCTTCTTTCTAGTTTTTCCATCTTCTCATCCCCCACCTGATATTCATTGCTTGTCATTATAGCGAAGGTAAAAAGGAAATTTTGTCAAAAGAAGTTGTCGTTTCCAAAAAACGTTCGACGCTTTATTCGTGGAAGAGGCATACTTTCATGTAAGTCGATTTCTTTCATCAGGATTTTACGAAAAGCACAAAAAAACAGCTTTCTTTATGAAAGCTGTTTCAGACCGTAGACAAACCCCACCTTTACTTCAAGTAAAAGTGGGGTTTTCACTTATTTTGATAAAATTTATCAGTTGTCTTACGCTGGACATGGTCCTTTCCATGTCCAGTTTGCTAGCTTTCTTGAGATTCATGGCAACGAAAGTAAGTATCGCCTGCATTGAAACTTTTTTCAGTCCACGAAGTTTCGTCCAACGCATACCATGCTTTTCTTTTGCATCCGCAAAAACGCGTTCAATCGTTTCTTTACGTTTTGCGTAGATGTTCTTATTCATTTCGGTGTGTCTGAGATGGTCTGCTTCATCTAAGTAGTCCTGCCAAATATGACGATAAATCTGTTTAGTGTGATTTTGACTGTGTGTACAATTCTCAAGGAATTGGCAAGAACCACATATGACTGACTCAGACGCATATTGTTTATATCCCTCTCTAGTCGTTGTCCGATAAGAGAGAGTGTGCCCGTTTGGGCAAATGTAACAATCAAAATGTGCATCATAAACATATTCATTCTTTTTCAAATAGCCATTCTTTGTTCTTGGACGAGTATAGGGCATAACGGGTCTTATCTCTTGATCCATTAAAAACTTAGCGATGTAAGGGGTTTTATATCCACCGTCTACTGCGACTGCATTTGGTTTTCCGACTTTCTCTGTCACCTTTGATACGATTGAATCCAACATACGACTGTCATGAACATTGCCACCTGTGACGAGTGACCCTAATATAAATCCTTTTGAATC
>NZ_JBAWSW010000038.1:21470-22237 GCF_037104745.1 Bacillus sp. FJAT-53060 | reverse complement strand
TTTATTCTTACATAATGTTAGGATAAGATAAAGCCGGTGTAGCTCAACTGGTAGAGCAACTGACTTGTAATCAGTAGGTTGGGGGTTCAAGTCCTCTTGCCGGCACCACTTTTTTATGGTAAGATAGACAAGCCGCTTTTAAAGCGAGCCATTAGCTCAGTTGGTAGAGCATCTGACTTTTAATCAGAGGGTCGAAGGTTCGAGTCCTTCATGGCTCACCATTGTCATGCGGGTGTGGCGGAATTGGCAGACGCGCTAGACTTAGGATCTAGTGTCTTTATGACGTGGGGGTTCAAGTCCCTTCACCCGCATTGCCAAATAAAATAAAGGAATCCTGTAATGCGGAAGTAGTTCAGTGGTAGAACACCACCTTGCCAAGGTGGGGGTCGCGGGTTCGAATCCCGTCTTCCGCTTATACCATCCACGCCGGGGTGGTGGAATTGGCAGACACACAGGACTTAAAATCCTGCGGTAGGTGACTACCGTGCCGGTTCAAGTCCGGCCCTCGGCATATAAAATAAGCGCCCGTAGCTCAATTGGATAGAGCGTTTGACTACGGATCAAAAGGTTAGGGGTTCGACTCCTCTCGGGCGCGCCATTTAGATCGGGAAGTAGCTCAGCTTGGTAGAGCACTTGGTTTGGGACCAAGGGGTCGCAGGTTCGAATCCTGTCTTCCCGACCAGCTTTTATGGGGCCTTAGCTCAGCTGGGAGAGCGCCTGCCTTGCACGCAGGAGGTCAGCGGTTCGATCCCGCTAGGCTCCACCAA
>NZ_JBAWSW010000038.1:0-21460 GCF_037104745.1 Bacillus sp. FJAT-53060 | reverse complement strand
AGGTTCGAATCCTGTCTTCCCGACCAGCTTTTATGGGGCCTTAGCTCAGCTGGGAGAGCGCCTGCCTTGCACGCAGGAGGTCAGCGGTTCGATCCCGCTAGGCTCCACTTTCTAAAAGATCATTTATATCATGGCGGTGTAGCTCAGCTGGCTAGAGCGTACGGTTCATACCCGTGAGGTCGGGGGTTCGATCCCCTCCGCCGCTATAAAGGACCTTTAGCTCAGTTGGTTAGAGCAGACGGCTCATAACCGTCCGGTCGTAGGTTCGAGTCCTACAAGGTCCACCATCTATACGGAGGAATACCCAAGTCTGGCTGAAGGGATCGGTCTTGAAAACCGACAGAGGTGTCAAAGCCTGCGGGGGTTCGAATCCCTCTTCCTCCGCCATATTTTTTAAAACCCTATCATCGCGGGGTGGAGCAGTTCGGTAGCTCGTCGGGCTCATAACCCGAAGGTCGCAGGTTCAAATCCTGCCCCCGCAACCAAATTTTCTTTTTATCTTTATATTGGTCCGGTAGTTCAGTTGGTTAGAATGCCTGCCTGTCACGCAGGAGGTCGCGGGTTCGAGTCCCGTCCGGACCGCCATTTTTCAAAAAGAATACATGGCTCGGTAGCTCAGTTGGTAGAGCAACGGACTGAAAATCCGTGTGTCGGCGGTTCGATTCCGTCCCGAGCCACTTTTACAAATAAATATTAACAGTATGGCGGTTGTGGCGAAGTGGTTAACGCACCAGATTGTGGCTCTGGCACTCGTGGGTTCGATTCCCATCAATCGCCCCATACATATTTGCGTGTGTAGTTTAGTGGTAAAACCTCAGCCTTCCAAGCTGATGTCGTGGGTTCGATTCCCATCACCCGCTTCATTTGTATATTTTGTTCATGGGCCTATAGCTCAGCTGGTTAGAGCGCACGCCTGATAAGCGTGAGGTCGGTGGTTCGAGTCCACTTAGGCCCACCATGATCTTCCGCAGTAGCTCAGTGGTAGAGCTATCGGCTGTTAACCGATCGGTCGTAGGTTCGAGTCCTACCTGCGGAGCCATAATGGAGAAGTACTCAAGTGGCTGAAGAGGCGCCCCTGCTAAGGGTGTAGGTCGCGCAAGCGGCGCGAGGGTTCAAATCCCTCCTTCTCCGCCATGATTATATGGCCCGTTGGTCAAGCGGTTAAGACACCGCCCTTTCACGGCGGTAACACGGGTTCGAATCCCGTACGGGTCATTCCTAAAAGAGGTCTATGCAAGATCTTTTTTTATTTTCATCAAAACGAAAGTCTGCGATCATAGCGGTATTTTTTTACATATTCATGGAAAAGATCGTATATGACAAGTATGTCGCAAAGAACCCCCATAAGACGTAAGGAATCAATAAAATTGGAACGACTTTGCTGAGTTTACGTGAGACGATGACTAGTGCAAGTGCTGTCAGTGCAACAAGCAGGCAGTCGATGGTAGCAGCAAACAAATCTTTTTGTGTAAATTGAAAGAAGCTAAATGCCTGATTGAATACGTAATTTAAAATAAAGAGTATCCAAAAGGGTAAAGTGATTTTTTGAAAACCATACTTCCCATAAATAATGGCTGCGGACAATGAAATGAGGGCAAATAAGACAGCCCAGACAGCACCAATCACACCACCACTAGGAGTCCATTCTGGTTTGTTTAATACATCATACCATTCTCTGTCAATCGGGAATAAGAATCCAGCAATCGAAAATAGTGCGTATGTAATAAAGAAGACAATAATCGCCCAAATAATGCTTTTTTTAGCCATCAAGAATCTCCTCCAATCAAATTTTACTCTTAAAGTAATTTCCCATTTATTACATGATATAAACATAAAGCCCCCAATATGAGGGGACTAGTTATTTTCTTCTATATAAGGTTCTTCTTCGTACGGCTTCAGATCACCAAAAACTGTCATGACACCTTCTTCATCTAATGCATCTTCGTAGGCTTTGTGTGCTTTGTTCGGATACACATGGCTTGCTTTACCTTCAATATCGGCAGCTGCGAATCCTTCATAGTCTTCTACATAATCTTCATCTTCTGATTGTGTATACATATCATCGTATGTCAGCGGTGGAAATTCCATATCGGACGGGGTATCAGAACTGCCATAGCGTTCTACGTCTTGATATGCATCTTCTCCATCGTAGGCAGCACTTTCTTCATTTTCAAATTGTCCTGATGGCGGATTTAGTAAATCCTCTTCAATCGGACGTTTTTGTGAAACTGTCTTCTCTTTTGAATGTTCTGTGCATGTGACGGCGGTAGGTAGGGCTTCTAGGCGCTCTTTAGAAATAGGGGATTTACATATCTTACACACACCATAAGTGCCATCTGCGATTGCTTGGAGTGCTTCATTGATGTCTAACATATGTTCATGTGCCAAGCTGTTTATGGCTATATCTTTTTCGCGCTCGAATAGCTCTGTCCCTTGATCACCAGGGTGATTGTCATACGCTGACAGCTCGCCGACTGCATCATAAGGAAATGATACTTTCTGTTCATCGTCATGGCTTTTGGCTTCAATTTCTAGTTTTTTATCAAGAAGTTGCTGCTTCAAATAATGTAATTCGTCTTTAGACAACAAAGCGATCATCCTTTCATATCAAGCATATTGTTAGTATGAGCAAATTTGTATGTAAGACTTGTTCCAAATTGAAGCAATTCCTCATTAAAAAACGCCTGCGGCAACAGGCGTTTTATGTTACACGAGATAGTATTGTAAAATCAATGCGATCGTTAACAGGAAACCGAAGAATGTATTGGTTTGAGCCGTAGACTTCATGGCATTCATTAATTCAATAGGTTTTTCTTTTTGCTTGAATTCTTTAATGGCCGTATAAGCTTTTGGCACACTGAGCAAAACAAGAAGACTCCATAGGCCAACGATATCTGTAAAAACATATACAAAAATGAGTACATATGATATCAAAAACATGGAAAGCAGGATGTTGACTGCAGTTTTTCGTCCAGCAAGGATAGCGAGTGTTTTTCGTCCATTTTCCTTATCTCCATCTAAATCGCGGATATTGTTCGACAATAAGATGGCACCAACTAAAATAGAAATTGGCAATGAAATAAAAACAGCTTTTGACGTCAGTGTCCCTGTTTGGATATAGAAACTAATGAGGATAATTCCTAATCCCATAAAAGCACCTGACACAAGTTCTCCAAATGGTGTATAAGCAATTGGTACAGGTCCGCCAGTATAGAAATAGCCCGCTGCCATACAAATAAGTCCTATGAGTGCAATCCACCAGCTAGACATCATACAAATATAAACCCCAAGTAATAAAGAGAGGGCGAATAGTGCATAAGCAAGGCCTAGGACTGTTTTGGGTTTTACACCATTTCTGACAATGGCTCCACCAATGCCGACCGATGTCTCATTGTCCAACCCACGAACATAGTCAAAGTATTCATTAAACATGTTTGTTGCGATTTGGATAAACATAGAAGCAAATAGCATGGCTAAAAACAGCCCAACATGTATTTGATCATTTGGAAGTGCTAGGACAGTTCCTAAAGTAACGGGAATAAATGCCGCTGTTAATGTATGTGGTCGTAGTAAGTTCCACCAAATCCGCCATTTTTTATCAGGCTTAATGGGTGAAAGCTGATCTGATATCGATTGATGCTGCATGAAATATACTCCTTTAAATAAAAAAATACGTACACGTCCAAATTCCAGTTTAGCAAAGTTCAAAAAGGTGTCAATATATTGATGCGATGAAACTTGAAAAAGATGGTTGCTAATCGTTGCCATATAGAGAGAATGCTTAATCTTAGAACATGTCTTGCCAGTTCTCTTTAGATGCTTTTGTTTCAATAAGCAGGAGCGAAAAAATCTTGAAAGCGTGATATAATAAGGATTCGAGGTTTTAAAAGCTGTTTTTTCTTTACTAAGTTCATCTGTTAAGGTTTATAATAGAAAAGCAGGTTATTCGACATACTCGAATGTTCATGTATTTTATTATTATGTTTTTATTTTTTATGTTATTTCATGGATCTTGGAGGAATGTATCATGGTGACAACAGTGCAAAGTACTTTCCGGCAGGAAGCACTTGCGACATTAGAAAAAGCGAATAACGTCAACCATGCTGTTTTGATAAGCTACTCCAGAAGAGTTGACGATCTGGATCCTCTTGCCTTTTTCCAAAGGGGCGAAGCGGATTTTTTAGGCGAGCGTTTCTTTTGGTCTGACCCAGAAAACGAAATGATATTTTCTGGACTTGGCAGAGAGGCCATCATTAAATCATCTGAGCAAGGTAAGGAACGATTTGATACAGTCCATCAAGAATGGGAACTGCTGAAACAGCACATGTTCCATTTCCATGATGAGAAGGAGTTAAAGCAAGCGGCTGTTGGTCCGCTTTTATTTGGAGGATTTTCATTTGATCCGTATGAAGAAAAGGCGCGTCACTGGGAAGCATTTGGCGAGGCTCATTTTTTTGTGCCATCGATGATGCTGACTGTCTCAAAAGAAGGCACGTTTCTTACAATCAATGAATGGAAGCAAGTGGATGGGAATGTTCATCAGCTCATTCAAGAGTTAGAGCTAAAAGCTTCACATTTCGAGGCTTTGCCTGAACGATCAGATGGACAAGCTGAACTTATTCATATGGAAGAGATCAATGTCAATGAATGGATGAAGGCTATCCATGAAGCGACAGCACACATTCGTGCTAACGAATATGAGAAGGTTGTTTTAGCAAGAGAAGTCTTGCTTCACTATAAAAATCAAATCGAACTCACTCCACTATTAGCAGAATTATTAAAACATCAAACAACGAGTTATGTATTTGCTATAGAGCAGGGAAGACAAGTATTTGTCGGAGCGACACCCGAGCGTTTAGTGAAAAAAAGCGGCGAAGAAGTTTTTTCATCCTGCTTAGCGGGGTCAATTGTACGTGGTAAAAATGAAATCGAAGATCAAGCATTAGGTCAGAAACTGCTTCATGATGAAAAGAATTTAATTGAACATCAAATTGTGGTAAATATGATTGAGCAAGCATTTGAGGAAAACTGTCATCATGTGCATAAGCCAGATCAACCAAGCCTTTATAAAACAAAAAACATTCAGCATTTGTTTACACCAATTGTTGGAGAAATCAAAAGCAGCTGTTCCCTCTTTTCATTAATTGAGCAGCTCCATCCAACGCCTGCACTAGGAGGATATCCGAAGGAAAAGGCGGTTGAAGTAATTCGTGAAATTGAACCATTAAAACGTGGATGGTATGCAGCACCGGTAGGATGGATTGATTCTCAGGACAATGGTGAATTTGCTGTGGCCATTCGGTCAGGCCTAATTGAGGAAGATCATGTTCGTTTGTTTGCTGGCTGTGGAATTGTAGAGGATTCACTTGCAAAGCAGGAGTACGAGGAGACGCAAGTGAAATTAAGACCAATGCTGTCTGCTCTTGGAGGTCGTCCAATTGAATAATCAAATCATGACAAGATATATTGGCCGTTTTATGGATGAATTTGTCCAAGGTGGTGTAAAAGAGGCAGTTGTCTGTCCGGGTTCCCGCTCAACCCCGCTTGCGATGATGGGTTTTGCCCATCAACAGATCAATGTCCATGTGTTAGTGGATGAACGGTCTGCTGCTTTTTATGCGCTAGGACTTGCAAAAGCGAGCCAAAGACCAGTGCTGCTCATTTGTACATCAGGTACGGCAGCTGCTAACTTTTTCCCTGCGATGGTAGAGGCGCATTATTCTCGGGTACCACTGATTGTCTTGACTGCTGATCGACCGCATGAATTGAGGGAAGTTGGAGCACCTCAAGCGATAGATCAGCAATTCTTATTCGGTAGGTTTGTTAAATGGTTCACAGACTTAGCCTTACCCGAAGAGAATCAAACGATGCTTCGATATGTACAGACTGCCGCCGCAAGAGCGAGTCACATCTCAATGCAGGAGCCAAAGGGACCTGTTCAGATCAATGTACCGCTGAGAGAACCTTTGTTTCCTGATATGTCTATCGATCCTTTTCATCGAGAAGAGAAAGAAGCAAAAAAAGTATTAGTAGCAGGTCAGGCTTTTCCACATAATCTTGTCCTGTCGGAATTAGTATCAATTATCAACCAAGCCACAAGAGGACTGATTGTCGCTGGTGAACTTTATACGGAGGAAGATCAAGAGGCAGTGTTAAGCCTTGCAAGATCCTTGCATTTTCCAATTTTAGCTGACCCGCTTTCTCAATTGAGAAATGGACATGAAAGTAAAGAGTTTGTTATGGATGCTTATGATTCTTTATTGAAGGATGAAGAATTACAGAAGCATCTATTGCCTGATATGGTCATTCGTTTTGGCCCTATGCCTGTTTCTAAGCCATTATTTAAGTGGTTAGAAAAGCATGTGGAAGTGAAGCAAATTGTCGTAGATGCTGCCGGAGGCTTTCGAGATCCTGGATTGAGTGCTTCTTACTTGATTGAGAGTCATGTGGCTTCATTTGTAGATGAAGTCCTGAATAGAGCAAACCAACATGAGGATACAAATTACTTAAACCGATGGCAAAGTGTCAATTCTTCTTTTAGAACCCATGGAGCACATTATTCTGATGAGGACCTTACATTTGAGGGAAATGTATATCGTCAGCTTCAGCATCTCTTGCCAAAGGAGAGTGTGCTTTTTATCGGAAATAGTATGCCGATTCGTGATGTGGATACATTTTTTGAAACTCAGTCCAAACCTTTCCATATGATGGCCAATCGCGGTGCAAATGGCATTGATGGCGTAGTGTCAACGGCTATTGGAACATATGCGGCATTGAAACAACCGATTAGCTTAGTCATTGGAGATTTGTCTTTTTATCATGATATGAACGGACTTCTTGCAGCTAAGCTTATGCAGATTCCGCTGACGGTTGTATTGTTAAACAATGATGGTGGAGGAATCTTTTCTTTCCTTCCTCAGGCATCTGATGAGCCGTATTATGAAAAACTCTTCGGTACACCGACTGGGCTGAATTTTGAGTATGCATCGAAACTATATGGGGGAATCTATTCGAAGCCGAGAACGAAACAAGAATTACACGATGTGTACATGGCACATATACATGAGCCTGGGCTTCATTTAATCGAGATTGAAACAGACCGGCATTCCCGTGTAGGCAAGCACCGTCAAATGATGGACGAGATCTTAGGAGAAGTGAAAAAAGAATGCCTTCTCTCATAATACGAATGTGTGATGATGTGGCGTATGAGGTGATAGATCAAAACCCATTGGCTGAGAACGCCACGTTATGTTTACACGGTTTTACAGGGAGTGCAGCTTCTTGGGAGTTCTTGAATGACTATACAGAGAATACAAGATTGATTCGGGTCAGCTTGCTTGGGCATGGCCATACGGATTCACCAAAAAGTGTAAGAAGATATGCTATGTCGCAGCAGATGGCAGATCTTGCAGAAATTTTAGATCAATTAATGCTTCAAAAAGTGAACATTATCGGATATTCTATGGGAGGACGTATTGCTTTATCGTTTGCCTCCCATTATCCAGAACGTATAAACAAACTGATTCTTGAGAGTACTTCACCAGGGCTTCGCTTTTTCAAGGAGCGGATGGCAAGGCTTAAGATTGACCATCAGCTGGCTCAAAAGATTAGACATGAAGGCCTAGCTCAGTTTGTGGATTTTTGGGAGAACATTCCGCTGTTTGCTTCTCAGAAATCTTTACCTGCTGACAGGCTGGCTCAACTGAGAGAGGGAAGGCTAAAAGCCAATCCACTTGGGCTAGCACGTAGTCTTGAAGGAATAGGCACAGGTTCACAGCCGTCTATGTGGCAGGCATTAAAGCATATTAAACAACCTGTTTTATTTATTTGCGGAACGCTTGATGAAAAGTTCTGTCATATCGCCAAACGTATGCAGCAGGAGCTTGAATGCAGTCAATTAACAATGGCAGAGCATGCTGGACATACAGTTCATGTGGAACAACCACATTTTTTTGGTAAAATAGTAAGTGAGTTTATTTTAGCGCAAAATTAGAGGAGGAAATCTTGATGGCTATTGAATGGCAAACTGAGCGTCAGTATGACGAAATTTTATATGAAACGTATCATGGGATTGCAAAGATTACCATTAACCGTCCACATGTACATAATGCGTTTACACCGAAGACAGTGAGTGAATTAATTGATGCATTTTCACGCGCTCGTGATAATTCAGATGTTGGCGTTATCGTACTTGCAGGTGCTGGAGGTAAAGCATTTTGTTCTGGTGGAGATCAGAAAGTACGCGGTCATGGCGGCTATGTAGGAGACGATCAAATTCCGCGTCTAAATGTACTAGACCTACAGCGTTTAATTCGTGTTATTCCAAAACCAGTGATTGCGATGGTTGCAGGTTATGCGATTGGTGGCGGACATGTTCTTCATGTCGTGTGTGACCTGACGATTGCAGCAGATAATGCCATTTTTGGACAAACAGGACCAAAAGTAGGCAGCTTTGATGCTGGTTATGGATCAGGCTATCTTGCACGTATGGTTGGTCATAAGAAAGCGAGAGAAATCTGGTACTTATGCCGCCAATACAATGCACAAGAAGCGCTTGATATGGGACTTATTAACACAGTTGTACCATTAGAGCAGCTTGAAGAAGAAACAGTAAAGTGGTGTAAGGAAATGCTAGAAAAGAGCCCAACTGCTTTACGATTCTTAAAAGCTGCATTCAATGCGGATACTGATGGATTAGCTGGAATTCAGCAATTTGCAGGAGATGCGACACTTCTTTATTACACAACAGATGAAGCAAAAGAAGGACGCGATTCTTTTAAGGAAAAACGGAAGCCGGACTTCGGTCAGTTCCCGCGTTTCCCTTGATTCAATGATATGGATGAAAACAGCTTAGTGCATCAGACTGAGCTGTTTTCTTTTATAAAAGGAGGTGTCATGATGAAGCAACCCAATTGGCTGCTGCACCGTGCCTATTTAACGCCAGATCGAGTTGCGTTAATTTATCAAGACGAAAAGTGGACATTTCGAGAATTAGCCTTAGAAGTAGAAAATATTTCCAATAGACTTTCACGTGCATCATTTAAAAAAGGAGAGACGATTGCTCTATTAATGAACAATCAACCTCAAATGGTGATGCTTGTTCATGCTTGTTTATTATTAGGATTAAAAATCGTGCTATTGAACAATAAGCTAACAAAAGCAGAGAGGCTCTATCAGTTTGAAGATGCAAAAGCAACGGCTTTATTAACAGAACCTGTTTTTGCAAATGATCATGACGGTGATTTATCTGTTTATACAATCGAAACCTTACCTAAAGCAGGTCAAGATGGTGAAAAGAATATCCAGAACGTTTTTGATTTGAATGAAACTGCAACCATTATGTATACATCTGGAACGACAGGGCGGCCAAAAGGAGTAGAACAAACGTTTGGAAATCATTTTCATAGTGCAGTTTCCTCTGCATTGAATTTAGGCCTTAGAGAGGACGACCGCTGGCTCATTGCACTACCCCTTTTTCATATAAGCGGTTTATCAGCTCTATTCAAATCAGTTATATATGGCATGACTGTCGTGCTTCATCAGAAGTTTGATGTCGATGAAGTAAAGGATTCTATCGAACAACATCGCGTGACGATGATTTCAGTTGTTCAAACGATGTTATCCCGTTTATTACGTACGCTAGAAGAATGCCCGTCTTCTTTGCGCTGTCTTTTATTAGGCGGAGGGCCTTCCCCTTATGCGATGCTTCAAGAAAGCAAAGAGAAGGGCTTTCCTGTGTTTCAATCGTACGGTATGACGGAAACCTGCTCACAAATTGTGACACTTGCACCCGAATTTAGTGTAGAAAAGCTTGGATCAGCGGGAAAACCTCTTTTTGGGTGTGAATTGAAGATTCAAGATGGTGAACGTACTTGTCGTCCTTTTGAGCATGGTGAAATTATGGTCAAAGGTGCAAATGTAATGAAAGGATATCTTCACCGTGAAAAAGAAACCGCTTCTGCCTTGGATCAAGGCTGGTTGAAAACAGGTGATATTGGATATGTGGATGAGGAAGGATTTTTATTTGTGATTGACCGCCGATCAGATTTAATTATTTCTGGTGGAGAGAATATTTATCCTGCGGAAATTGAAGCGGTTCTTTTAACACATCCGCATGTAAAGGAAGCCGGAGTAACAGGCATGTATGATGAAAGATGGGGCGAGGTACCTGTTGCCTTTCTAGTGTCAGACCAGGAGATGCTTGAGCATGAGCTATATGCTTTATGTCAATCGCATTTAGCCAAGTATAAGTGGCCGGCTGCTTTTCATTTTGTAGACGAGCTGCCAAAAAATGCGTCGAATAAATTGCAGAGGCACAGACTTAAATCAAAGGGGTTTTTAGATGATTCAAATTGAACGAGTGATATTATATCATGTTATGATGAAACTCAAGCAGCCATTTACTTCAAGCCTTGGAACAATTTCAGAGCGTGAGTTTATAATTGTTGAGGTGAAAGATCAAACGGGATTGACTGGCTGGGGCGAGGTGTCTGCCTTCTCTTCCCCCTGGTACACAGAAGAAACAATCGAGACTTGTTATCATATGCTGAGGGCTTTTTTTATCCCGAACGTGCTGACCCGATCATTCACACATCCTTCAGAGATTCCAGATAGTCTGTACCACTTTAAAGGCAATAGAATGGCCAAAGCGGGAATAGAAGCAGCTGTTTGGGATATTTATGCGAAGCGTGAGAATAAATCCTTACGTGACGTATTAGGCGGCACCAAAGAGAAAATTCCATCTGGTGTTGTGGCGAGTTTAGGACCCATTGACGACATGCTTCAGCAAATTCAGCAATTTGTTGATCAAGGCTATCAGCGTGTGAAGGTCAAGATTAAGCCAGGACAAGATATTGGACTTCTTCAAAAGATAAGAGAGTCTTTCCCTGATCTCCCGTTAATGGCGGATGCAAACTCTGCCTATGAATTAAAGGATATTAGCAAACTGAAGCAGCTCGATGACATTGGCTTATTAATGATTGAACAGCCTTTAGCCGCAGATGATATTGTCGATCATCGTCATTTGCAAAAGCATTTAAAAACATCTATTTGTTTAGATGAAAGTATTTGTTCTCTAGATGATGCTCGAAAAGCTGTAGAACTGGGCAGCTGTCAAATGATTAATGTGAAGCCCTCACGAATTGGGGGACTGACAGAAGCACTTAAGATTCATACGTTTTGTAAGGAGCATCAGATCCCGTTATGGTGTGGAGGGATGATTGAAACAGGGATCTCCCGCGCACAAAATGTGGCACTTGCTTCCCTCCCGCAATTTACAATTCCAGGTGATATTTCAGCTTCGTCAAAATATTGGGAGCAGGATATCATCTTTCCTGAAATCAAAATTGAAAATGGTTTTATTGAGGTTCCTCGTTCTCCCGGAATGGGCGTGGAAGTTAATTATCAAGCACTTCGATCTTTTTCAGATAACATTGACGTGTTTACAAAACATGATTTTGCGAAGTGAAAATGAAATGATCACCTTTTGCACACCCAATAGAAAATATGTATAGTAGGAGAAAGTTTTTCCTTCCTGTCTGAACAAAAAAGAAAGAGCGGTGATCCGCTCTTTCACTCTTCTACCAGCTCACTGTCATAAGCAAGCTGTCCGATATACTGATGCATTTCATTTGGCATGTCCGTTACTTGACCATATTCGTAATCCCAAAGATTTAAAAAGGAGTGAGCTGCCTGATAAAATGTGGCTTCGTCCGCGTCATGAATTTCATCAAAGAATGTTTGAAGCAGCCGATCGTTTTTCAAAGTGAAGCGCCTCCTTTAATGAGACTTAAAGTTCTTGAGGTTTAAACGTTTTACAGTCAGTTTCTTCACTTTTCTCAGCCGTATTTCCTGTGTGGCTGACGACATAAATTGCATCTGCACCGCAGCGATTTCCAGCATTCCAATAGGAACAGTTGTTTACTTCACAAAGGATTTTTTGACTCATACAGATGACCTCCTTTTGATTATGTCTTTCATTTATAATGTAACCGAAATGAACAGAGTCCATTCATTTTAATCTTCCTGACGAATATAGCGCTTGTCTTTCATAAACAATTTCCAGAAGTAATAAAACCCAGGAAATAAGATGATAAAACCTACAATATACGTAATAAATAATGCCCTAAATGTGACAGGATCCGTAAATCCAGACATGATTGTGATATCTGGGTAGACCATGTAGGGTAAATGAGCACGTCCATATACATAGCTTGCTAAGAAATATTGGATGGTAATTGAAATCACGGCCAAACGTGGTTTCCCTTTCCGATGTTTAAATCGGCTGTTTGGTAAAAAAAGAGCCAATCCTGCAAGTAAAAACATGAGCAGGGAAACGAGGAGGATTGGAATGTTCTGCATCATTTTTGTGAACAGCCAATTGGCCTCGCTTCGCAATGTCAGCATGATAAAGAAGGCCATCATGAGAGAAAGCGGACCCGTAATGAGCGCACCTCTTCTATAGATATTGTAAGCCTCATCTTCATCTGCAACATTAGAAAAATCAGCTAAAAGCAAAGACGAGAGAAAAAGGGTACTAAAAATCGCAAATCCCACAAAGGAATAGACATTTGCACTTGTAAAGACCAATCCTAAATCTAACGAGTAGACATTATTCTTCTGAAAAATAAATCCACCATGGGTAATAGGGAGAACCATGATGAGGATGGACGGAATAATAAAACCGCTAATCCCTGAAATGTATGTCACGACTTTCTGATATTTTTTAGGTAGGGAATGAGAAAATACGAGAAACCCGCTTCGAAGTGCAAGAAGCAATAAAATGATGCTGCCCGGTATTAACAAAACGGTGCCAAGTACAAAGGTAGCGCCTGGAAACAAGGAAAATAATGCCACGACTATGGCCACAATGAATACGTTTGTTACTTCCCATGTTGGAGAGAGATACTTGTTTGCGATATTAGCTGCCTTTGTTTGCTCTCTATTCATATAAATCATCGACCAAAATCCTGCACCGAAATCCATTGATGCCATCACTGCATAGATAAAAACGAATCCCCATAATATGGATATTGCAATGAGTGCATCAGTTGTTACATCCATTTGCATCAAGATCGCTCCCTTTTTAAGATTCTGTTAACCGTAGGTCTTCTTCAATTGAATGTTTTCTAAAGTAGTACGTGAGTACAATAACAGTTGCTATGCCTAAGATGAGATAGACAATGGCAAACAGGATAAAAAGTGTGCCTATAGAGCCAGAAGACGTGACGACCTCGGAGGTTTTAAGCATTCGATAAATCACCCAAGGCTGACGGCCTGTACAAGCAAAAATCCAGCCCAACTCAATGGCCAAAAGACTAAGGGGTCCGCCAAATAAGAAGAGAAAAAGCAGCCACTTCGGATAATGTTCTCGCTTTAAAATTTTACGATAGAGCAGAGCTACCACAGCAAATAGAATGAGCACAGATCCAATAATGACCATTCCGTTAAATAACGTGTGAATAAATAAAGGAGGCCACTCGTCTCTAGGAAAATCATTTAAGCCTTTGACCACAGTATCAAAGCTATTTCCTGCCAGAAAACTAAGCGCCCAAGGGATTTCGATTGCACCTTTTATTTCTTGCGTATTGACATCAGTAAATCCGCCTATTGCAAGAGGTGCGTGTGATTGTGTTTCAAATAGACCTTCTGCACCAGCTAATTTTTCAGGCTGATATTCATGCAGAAGCTGAGCGGATTCATGACCGTTTAGAGCTGTAAGAAAAGAGAAAAGTCCACCTACGATGAGTCCAAGAAAAAGGGCTTTTCGATGAAACGTATAGAGATTCTCATTTTTTCTTGTTTTGAGCATTTTAAAAGCAGCCACTGAAGCAATCACAAAAGCACCTGTTGTAAAAGCAGAAAGCACCACGTGTGTAGCGGTCACAACGAAACTTGAATTGAAAAATGCCTTCCAAGGCTCAACATCCGTGATTTCTCCATTGACCATCTTAAAGCCAGCAGGTGTCCCTTCAAAAGCATGTACGTTCGTAATAAGAATCGCTGAAGCTGTTGCACCAACGACGACAAAAAAAACGGTAATGATGCGCATGGCTGGTGATAAACGATCCGCTGCGTACACATAAATAGACATAAATAATGCTTCAATAAAGAAAGCATAGATCTCAATTTGAAATGGAAGAGACATGACTTTTCCAATGACCTCCATAAATCCTGGCCATAGTAGGGCAAGCTGAGTACCGGCAATGGTTCCGGTTGGAATGGCGACGCCTAAAAGAACAGCTTGTGCCTTTGTCCACCGTTTGGCCATGACTGCATAATGTGGGTCTTTCGTTTTTTGAAAGATGAGTTCAGCTAACAAAATCATTAATGGGATTCCAACACCAAGCGAGGCATAAATAATATGAAAGCCCATTGTTGTGCCGAACAGGCTTCTAGCTAAAACGAGATCAGTCAATTGTTTCTCCGCCTTTCTTATCGCTTCTCTTTTTCATGATGCTTATTATTCTCCACCATTTTTAGATTATTCTTCCTGATTAAGAAAGCTTGTTTTTTTACAATTTGTAAAAGAGGGAGTAGAATATAACTATAAAACGTAATATTTATGTTTTAAGAATAGGAGGAGTTTTGACATCACATGAAGTTGTATTTATGGACGTCAACAGCGGTTATCGCTTCTTGAGTAGATCAACAAAGACATCAAATGAGACAGTAGAGTGGGAAGATGGGAAAACGTATTCAGGTAGAAACAAGCTCTGATATGCATCCTTTTTATACAGGACGTCAGAAATTTGGAGAAAAAGGCGCCGAGAAATTTGAGAAAAAATACCAAATGTAAGCAAAGATGCACACGATATAAACGATGTGCTTTTATCATGCAGAAAAAACCCCGGCTGATTGCACGGGGTTTCAGAAAATTAATCATTTAAAGCTGTTTTTAAGGTGTTTAAATTTTGTTTCATTAGGCTGACGTAGCTTTCGCCATTTTTGGCATCATCTTCCGTAATGGATTCTAGATTTTTGAGTGTGAGGCTTTTTGCCCCAATTTCACTGCGGATCGTATCTGATACTTTACTGCTGACGTTATCTTCAAAAATGACATACTTTATGTGATGCTTTTCAGCTTGTTGTACAATATTTTCAAGTTGTTTTTGGGAAGGCTCTTCTGAAGCGGATAGTCCTAGTACACTGATTTGCTCAATGCCATAGCGCTTTTCCCAATAACCGTAAGCTGCGTGAGAAACAAGAATTTCTTTATGTTTTGCTTTAGAAAGGGTGGTTTTGAATTCCTGATCTAACAATTGTAATTCTTTTTTTAGCTTTTCATAGTTTTTTGTGTATTCATCTTTATGATCTGGATCTAGCGAAACGAGAGTGTCTTTAATGTTTTTGGCCATTTGCTGCGCATAAACGGGATCTAGCCATGCATGCGGATCTTTATCACCGTGATCGTGTCCATCATGATCATGCTCTTCACCTTCATGGTCATGATCGTGGTCTTCACCTTCTTCATGTGCATGTTCTTCTTTTGTCGATAAAAGTTTGATCCCTTCGGCAGCTTTCACAGTTTTGACGCCTTGATCTTTTAATGTAGCAGCTGTTTTGTCAGCGAAAGCTTCAGCACCTGTGCCGCTGTAAATAAAGGCATCTCCTTCAGCCATTTCAACCATGGTTTTTGAACTTGGCTCAAAGCTGTGTGCATCGGCGTTTGCAGGATACACACTTTGAGCATGGACGTGAGATCCGCCAATTTTTTCAGTAAAGTCTTGAATCGGAAAGATCGTTGTGTAAATGGTTAATTTCCCGTCTGCCTTTCCTTTTGTAGCAATTGTTCCCGTACTGCTTGAGCAAGCGGCAAGACCGATCGCTAATAAAGCAGATGTTAAAATAAAAAAGATTTTTTTCATCTAAAAATGTCTCCCCTCAATCTATTTAGATAGAAATGATTACGATTTAATGTCCTGAGTTATTGTATCGTAATAATTACGATTTGAAAAGAGGAAAATGAAAATTCCTCATCAAGCAGATGTTTCTTCTAAAAAAATACGCTTCAAAACGTGACGAAACTTCATACATTGTGCTATATTTACTTTTAAAAAAAGGAATGAACAAACTTATGAAACTTTTAGACGAAATCATTGAATATAATCAACATTTTATTGAAGAAAAGAAATACGAAGAGTTTACAACAACGAAGTTTCCACAGAAAAAAGCTGTCATTCTATCGTGTATGGATACAAGACTGGTTGAACTACTTCCGCGTGCAATGAACATGAAAAATGGAGATATCAAGATTGTCAAAAGTGCTGGTGCTCTTGTGTCTCATCCTTTTGGAAGTATTATGCGAAGCATTTTGGTGGCTGTCTATGAACTTAATGCTGACGAAGTTTATGTCATTGGTCATCACGATTGCGGCATGAGTAAGATAGATAGTCAAACACTTTTAAATAAAGCTATTGAGCGTGGTATTCCAGAAAAACGAATTGAAGTACTGGAATATTCAGGGATCGATTTTAAACAGTGGTTCAAAAGCTTTAGCTCAGTTGAAGAGAGTGTGAAGGACAGTGTGTCCGTTGTCAGAAATCACCCCCTTCTTCCATCAGATGTGCCTGTACATGGGCTTGTCATTGATCCTGGAACAGGTAAGCTTGACTTAGTTATCAACGGATATGAAGCAAAGTAATTTATTTTTCCTTTTTAGGCGGGACAGGATCGATTCCGCCAGGGTGCAGCGGGTGACATTTTAAAATCCGTTTTATTGTAAGCCAGCCGCCCTTTAAAGCGCCATGCGTTTTGATCGCCTCTAGTCCATAGTTTGAGCAGGTTGGATAAAACCGGCAGCTAGGTGGTGTAAGAGGGGAAATACATTTTTGATAAAAGCGGATGATGCCAATAAAAATCTGTTTCATGCTGGTTCCTCCTTGTCTGTCTTCCACAGTATAAGAAAAAAGGACAAGGAAGGGAAGTTTTTATAAACTAAACTGGTCGGAGAAATATGTTATAATATAGGAAATCGCATTTTGAGGAGTGGTTTAATAATGCCTTCAGTCGAAAGCTTTGAACTTGACCATAATGCTGTAAAAGCGCCATACGTTCGTCATTGCGGCGTTCATAAAGTAGGATCAGATGGTGAAGTAAATAAATTTGATATTCGTTTTTGTCAGCCGAACAAGCAGGCAATGAAACCTGATACGATTCATACATTAGAGCATTTACTTGCTTTTAATATTCGAACACACTCAGAGAAATATGATCATTTTGATATCATTGATATTTCTCCAATGGGCTGCCAGACTGGTTATTATTTAGTCGTCAGTGGTGCACCAACACTAAAAGAGATTGTTGAGCTGCTTCAGGCAACTTTCAAGGATGCAGTTGAGGTCACAGAAATTCCTGCTTCAAATGAAGAGCAATGCGGTCAAGCGAAGCTTCATGATCTTGAAGGAGCAAAACGTTTAATGCGTTTCTGGCTTTCTCAGGATCAAGAAGAGCTATTAAAAGTATTTGGTTAATAGGATGATGAACCGGACATGTTAGATGTCCGGTTTTTTATATGAAAGAGATAAGGAGATGTCAAAATAGGAGATATTTGTTAAAATGAACATATCAGTAAAAGAAGGGGGAACTCGAATGCGAAAAATGATAGGTATTATTCTGATGTTCGCGTTACTTAGTGCGTGTGGAAACTCCGCGGCGAGCAATGACAAAGGGGAAGTACCTGAGCTATTAGAAGTCAAGCTTACAGGGCCAGAGCAAGTGGAGAAAAATGAAAGCGTTATAGTAAAAGCAGCTGTCACATATGGTGATACGCCTGTTGACGATGCAGATGATGTCCAATTTGAAGTGTGGAAAGATGGCGACAAGGATAACAGCAAGATGATTCAGCCAAAGAAAGAGAATAAAGGTGTATATGAATTACATACAGCTTTCAAACAGGATGGTCTATATATGATACAAGTCCATGTGACAGCTAAACAGCAGCATAATATGCCGAAGACAAACATTCACGTAGGTGAAGTGAAAAAAGAAAGTTCGTCTACTGAAAAAGAATCCTCACATCATTGAAAGTGGTTTTATTTTGGGTTAGGACGTTGATTTGGTTCAGCATCCTGTGGTGAATCGACTTTATGCTTGTAATCATAAGCCTTTGATGTCGTCCACAAGGATAAAAAGACAACGATTGAGATAATGATAAAGCTGATAATCCCGAGTAACAGCATCTAACTCCCTCCTTATTTCCATATTAGCATATATTTCATGCGGTCAAAATAGAAGAAAATGATGGCAGGTTTCATTATATAAAAAAAGGGTAATCTCATACTAAATGCACCTACATAAGGAGGAATCAACATGTCAGAAAAATTATTAAACGTCGTCAATAAACAAGTAGCTGATTGGACTGTGCTCTATGTGAAATTACATAACTATCACTGGTATGTAAAGGGAAAAGACTTCTTTACACTCCATGAAAAATTTGAGGAATTATATACAGAAACAGCCACATATATTGATGATTTGGCTGAGCGTATGCTTGCATTAAATGGACAGCCTGTTGCGACGATGAAAGAGTGCTTAGAAATCTCAAGCGTCCAAGAAGCAGAAGGGAAGGAATCAGCTGAGCAAATGGTGAAAAATCTCCATGATGACTTCTCCAATATTGCAGACGAATTAAAGCAAGGAATGGAGCTAGCTGCAGAGGTTGGTGATGAAACTACAGGTGATATGTTACTAGCCATTCATCGATCCATTGAAAAACACAACTGGATGTTAAAAGCATACTTAGGATAATACGTATGTGGAAGGAATGCCGATCGTCAAAGGTCGGCATTTTTTTTAATGGATTTGTGACAGACAGCCCATTGAAATTATGGGGCTTTAAGCCGAAGAAAAAAGAGAAGGGAGGGTAGAAGATGTCCTTAATTGCAGGAATGATGAGTCAGCAAGTGGCAAGTATTCAAAAAACACTGAATATGAGTTTGTTGAATTCACAGCTTGCCACTAGCACAGCACAAGCCATAGTGATGCTGGATCAAATGCAGCAGCAGCCTCAAGCTGTTCAGCCTAAAGATTCAGGCGCTACGTTTATTGATGTCAGAGTCTAACAATTGAAAGCCGCCGTTAAAGGCGGCTTTCTTTGTTTTAGCAAAATGACAAGCCTTTATTTTTCGTCGTCCAAGCTATTGATAAGAATCTGCATATACTATTTACGTAAGAAGTTCCACTCTGAAAGGATGTTGATGCCAAATGAGCAAGGAATTAGGCATCTTTTCGTTGTTTACAGTCAGTTTGTCGGCTATGGGCTTTCTGTTTGGTGGAGCAGGATATTTGCTGATGATATTAGTAGCACTGATGGCCATTGAATTAATTTGTTCAAGCCTAAGAGAATCTGTGACTGGACAGCTTACAATGAAACGTTTTTTTACACGACTTGTTCGAAAGGTTGTGACGATCTCCTTAATATCCATGGCACATTTCTTCGATGTCATGCTGAAGACTGGCGGGGCGATTAAGGATTTAGCGATGATCTTTTATATTATTTATGAATCTTACCAAATTGTCTCTACAGCCAAAGCCCTCGGAATCCCCATTCCACAGTTATTTATTGATGTGTTAGACATGATTAAAAATAAATTGCGTAAAAAGCCTTAATTTGCCCATATCTGGTCATACTAAAGGAAAAAAGGATGAATCAGATGGCGAGACACACATACTATGTATCAGTGCAAGACGGATCGATATCACAGCATAGAGATGCGGCTGCTTGGCAATTTCAAATAGAAGCAGATGATGATCAAATTTTGCAGTTAAGAGATTATTTTAATGAGCAGTATATGACAGATTGGAAAGGCTTCTTTCGGGCCCATGTTCCATTCCTTGAATATCATTATGATAGCCCAAATGATGAAATGGACAGAAAAAGAAAAAAGATTTACTCGATGATTTATGAGCTCGGGAATGAAGAGACAAAGAACTTTATTGAGACAAATGGGTTAATGAATTGAAAAAGCATGTAGAGATGTTCTAAATGCTTTCAGCGTGAAGACTTGTAGCGGTTATCATCTAAACCGACCCATATGCCGGATTCGCCAGAAGTTTGTCCAATGAAGGTTCTCCAGTTGACATCTAAACTTTCGGAGCTTTGCCCGTCCGACAATGGCGTCAGGATTTACACGGCAGGGTGCTTTTAGAATAAGCGGGTTTTCAGTCGTTTTAATGGAAACCTGCTCCCCTTGACCCTGATAGGATAGCTCTGAAGTAAACAGTCCTTTCTGTGATAAAATACCAACGCCTACTGGGTCACGCCGTAGTGGTATTCTTCAGAAAGGCCAGTAAATCTTCCTTTCTACACTCACATGCTGCCAAAGGCCGCTCGGCTCAAGGTTTTCACCTGTCAATTTCCTGCTGATATAGTTAAATAATTGACTGACCATATTTCCTTTTATTGGTTCTGATTAATCGTTTGCGGTATTGAAAGGTTCCCTGGGCTGCAATCATAGCGCCTTTTTTAGCAAAAAAGATCCCGTTGCCTTCTGCTTGTAAGGTGAGTTCTTCTAGTGTGTTGAAAGTTTTGCTTTGACCCATTTGTTATTCTCATGTTGGTTTCCTCCTCGTCGTGATAGGACAAACACTCATTGATTTACGCCATAAGGGATAAAAAGGTTTTAGCAAGGTTACCCATTGTAAATACAGACGAGATTGAACCGCTCGTTTGTTTCACTTTTCATAAAAATTCTTCAGAGAAATGTGTTCTGTGGTATGATGTTTTACAAGAATCAAGGACAGGATATGAGGGATTTCACATGCATGTTTTTAAAGACTATTATCATAATACGGTCAAGCTCTCTTTTGAAGAGGAGCCTTTTTCGAGTCATCCTAAGCATGTTTGGGCCATCTGCCGCTACCAGGGGAAATGGCTGCTCACTGAACATGAGGATCGGGGCTATGAGTTTCCAGGAGGGAAAGTAGAGCCAAATGAAGATGCTGACCAAGCTGCTATACGGGAGATTCAGGAAGAAACGGGTGCTGTTGTTCGTGAATTAACGTATATTGGTCAATATCAGGTGCTTGGCAGAGAAAAGGTCATTGTCAAGAATATTTATTTCGCTCATGTTGAAAGGCTCGTTAAACAAGACACGTATTTTGAAACGAAAGGACCCGTTCTTTTCGCAGACTTACCAAAGTCCATCGCAAAAAATAAAAATTTCAGTTTTATTATGAAAGATGATGTCTTAAGACAAAGTCTTGCTTATTTAAAAAAGAACGGTTTGATTCGTTAAAAAAGCGCAGGGAGACTGAAAAAAGCGCAGGGAGACTGTGGGACTGACCCCCGTTTTTGAGACAGGGATCAAAACACCTTTATACAGCCAATTGCCGATAGTTTATCGGTGATTGGTTGTTTAGTTTTGTTTGAATACGAATGTTGTTATAATAATAAATGTATTCTTTGACAGTGCGTTCTACGATGTTGGTCGTAGTTCGATCAATCCTGTTAAGATAGAAC
>NZ_JBAWSW010000037.1:0-23591 GCF_037104745.1 Bacillus sp. FJAT-53060 | reverse complement strand
AAAGCCACTACTTCTAATTGATTTCTTCTCTCTTCTTCACGTTTCGATAACATGTTCATCCCCCGCAGAATTGTGTTATTACCCTTATTATACAAAAAAGCTTGTAGACTTTGTCTACAAGCTGAAAGAAGGTAATTGAATACCTTCTTTTTTTATTTCACAGCAACCACAACTACATCATTCACTTTCCACTTGTCTCCATAGTCAATTAACTGCGTTTTAACGGTCATTTCAACTGTACTGCTTCTTCCATTGAAGTACGTCTTAACTGTCACAACATTCATAAACTCTACTTCATTTTTCTTGTTCTCATGCTTGTAACTATCGGATGATATTAAACGGTTACTTATTTCCTTTTCTGCAATTCGTTTTGAGCCGTAAAATTGTTCCTGTGCTGTTCGTGGCAAGTTAATGCCTGCTAGTCGATATGTATACATAACCAATCCCGAACAGTCAAAGCCCGTTTTTGGGTCAGCGCCTGCCCAAACATACGCCCATCCTTTATACTTTAGCGCTTCATCCATTATTTTTTTGAAGTTCCCTTTATAATTTGTATCTCCTGTCAAATAACGTCGTACATGTGGCACATATTCTGGGTCACCATAACTGCTCCAACCCTGCCGTTGTGCTTGATAACGGCTATATTCATGGGCTAATTCAAGTGTGTATTTCCCTCCTCTTTGTTGAATCCAATCAACAAAATAACTACCAAAATTATAGGCTTGTAGCGTTAGATCAATATCGCCTTTTGCCTTGTCATATACCCTTTTAAAATGCTCCATTCCTTTTTTTATGCTTAGGTCTGGGTCTGTGATCGTATTAGGTGGTAAGCCTGCCGATTCGCTTGACTGCATGACATCTAACAAACGTCCACCCGACTCTTGCATAATGAGCGCAAGTACAACATCAACTAGTTTTTCTAAGCCGTGTATCTTACAATATTTTTCTACTATCGGTCTAAACCGTTCCACATCTGGGCTAATTAAAGCCGTCCCTCCACCACCGCCAGAAGCTGTTTCAGTTTCTTCCATTCCTCCAATCATGAAAATAGGAAGCGTGAACAAAATGACAAAAAGAAAAAGCAGACTAGCGAGAAATAATTTCTTCATGATCTGCTTTACCTTCCATTTCATTTTGTAAACGGCTTGTTGATTGAACGACTTCAAATTGTGGCGTTCGAACAGCTTCCTTCTTTACTTCATTACTTGCCGTAGGAAATGGCTTGCTATCAAATAAATTCTTACTCTCTTGGCTAGTTTGTGCAGACTTTAAGTCCGTACTGTCTGTATGCTTCGTTACATTCTGCGACTTCATTAAGTCTGAAATGGATTGTACATTTCTCCCTTCAACACTTTTTTCACTTTCTATCGGCTTCTGTGACTGCGTTAAATCTGAAACAGCTTGTACGTTCTTTTCTTCAACAGCAACTGTTCTAATTGGTTCATTTAATTCATTTGTTTCTTGTTCCACTTCATTTCTTAACTGCTCAACGGTTGCCATTCGTGGTTCAGTTGCTTCCACTTGTTAAATAGGTTCGACATTCTCTATGGTGCTAGAGGATAGATTATCTCCACTTTGATTTTCTAACTGCGCAACAGTTATAATTGGCGCTTCTTCATTTGGTACATTTGAATAATTTTCTACATCATTTTCACTTTGCATTGTACGGTTTTTTCGGTTCAATTGAATCGGCTTTTGATAAACATTTTCCCCCTCATTTAATGGTTGTGTTGCTTTATCTGTAGGATTCACTTGACTAATTTCATTCACTTTCAGTGCATTTGCTTGTACTTCTTCCATGACCAAACGGCTATTGCTTCGACCTTCTGCATAACTGCCTTGTTCAATAGGGCTTGTCCCTTCATCTTGTTGCATTGGTTGCCCCATTTCCCGACCATCTGCCATACGTTGCTCTTTTCGTTGTTCTGCACGTTGCTTCATTTCAGATATTCCAGACATCGCCCCCGCCGTTGCACCTGTTGGACCACCAGTGGCAAACCCTACCGCCGTTTTTGCAACAGCTTGTACCGAATCTTTCACACGTTCTGTTGGTTCTTTTATTAAATGATCGTAGGCTTTGCCCAACACATTACCATCAACACTTGTTACTTTTCCTGCACTAATAAGTTTGATTAAACTATTACGATACTTGATCATGCAGAATATGCCTACCGCCTGTACTAATCCATTAAGTAGGTACATCCCTGTACCACTCACAGGGATTAATACATTCACAATATCTATAATGAGGAAAACGAAAAGCACGATAAACGCAACAAATGCCTTACATAAAAACATTGTAATGAGTCTTCCCAGTACAACCCACGCCACGTTCGCAAACCTTGGAATAAAACTTAATATAAAAGAAAACGGTAAAAGTACCGCAAGACCTAATACAAGTAATTCAATCGCAAAGTTGACAAAGGCTATTAAGAAAATAGGAACGGAAATAATTGCCGTCATGAATATTGAAACCGCAGCTATTCCAATTTGATTCGGACTGTTTCCTTTCGTCATATTATAATTTTCTATATCGTCCGTTTCTTCTTCTATATAATCCTGTTTTGCTTTTAATCCTTTATCACTCATTTTAAATTGAAGCATTTCATTAATTCGATCTGGATTGCTTCTTACAATTGCCTTTTCATCAACTGTGCCATAGTTCATCAATAAGTACGGCTTTTCAATAAATAAGTCTTTGTTTTGTGTAAGGGAAGTATATTAGTTAAATGATGTATAAATTAAGTTAACTTTTAAGAGTATGTTTATTTCACTAGTCTAACTTATCTCCAGTGAATAATTAATGTTAAGTATAACTTTAGGTAGTTTATAACTTTTTTTGCATATATGAGTTATTATATTGTATGGTTGTATTTATCTTGTCCGAAGGAGCTGTCGTGTTGGGATCTAGGGTTGAGTTAATTGATTGTTTACGTGGTTTTAGTTTATTAGGTATTTTGATCGTGAATATGCTTAATTTTCAATATGATTATGATTTTGAGAAAATGTTTGATTCGAGTTTGTGGGGGCAGGAATTCGGGGTATATGTGACGGAGATTTTGTTTCAGGGGTCGTTTTATCCGATTTTCTCCTTTTTGTTTGGATATTCTTTTGTCAAGCTGATTGAATCCACGCAGGCAAAGGGACTGAATACGAATGCCATCATCATTCGCCGAGGATTTGGTCTCATTGTGCTTGGTATGCTGCATTACATATTTATTTGGAATGGCGACATTCTTCTTTATTATGGAGCTTGTACATTTTTCTTGATGATGTTTATGAGCAGCCAGATCAAAACAATGCTGATTTGGTCGGGTATTTTAGGTGCTTTATCTTTAGTGGTTTTGCCGTATCTAATGAATATTATCTATGGAAATGAAGATTTATTAACGAATGTATATGCGACAGGTACATATGGGGATATTTTGATGAGCCGGATTACGATTGAAGACGATATGATGATTGTCACCATAATGATGGCCATTGTAACCCTTACTCTGATGCCAATTTTAGGTCTTCTCTTTGGTCCTATCATGATCGGTCCATTTGCACTGCTTGGCATGGCAATTGCTAAAAAAGGGCATCTGACAGAAGAAGATCGAGGAATGACTTATCGTAAAGGCTGGGTATGGATGATTTTGATCGGGGTGGCGTTAAAATGTGTGACGTTCATTGATGCTCCTTGGAGTGAAATGGTGAAAACGTTAGGTGCGTATGTACTGACGATCGGCTATATTCAAGCCTTTATTGTGTTTTACTATTCAAAGGCAGCCCAAGGTCTAAAGCGTCTGCTTGCGGGACTTGGGCGATTGTCTTTATCGAACTATTTAGCGCAATCCATTATTTGCACCACGATTTTCTATTCTTATGGACTTGGTTTATTTGGACAGATGGGCTCAATGTTTGGACTGCTGCTCGCTGTTGGGCTTTACACAGCACAGCTGTTCATCAGCTATCTCTATTTGAAAAAGTGGAGAAGAGGTCCTATGGAATGGCTCATGGGAAGATGGGTATATTGGAGATAAATCGATTTGTAGGAGGACCACATAGCTGAAGAGCTGTGTGGTTTTTTTAGTTGAATTTCATTAAAAAATGGCTCAGGATCTTGATTTGCAAGTGAAGAAAGACTTTGTCACAGGGTTTATTGGGGAAAATGGTGCCGGTAAGTTGATCACCATCAAAATGACCATGAACTTGTTAAAACCGGATGCGGGTGAGGTAAAGATTTTTGATTTACATTGGAGCGATTTTCACCCTTCGATTCAGTATATCAATATAAAACAATTTAATTCCCTTTCATATCAGAATATTTTGTTAATAGTGTTTTCCTCAAAAAAACAATTGTTTTTTAATAGTAGATTTATTATGATAATATACAACGAAAGGTTGATGATTCTTAATTAGAATGAAAATTCTGACTTTTTTATTTTCAATGTTATTTGTTGATGAGGGGGAAGAAAAGTGGCTCAAAAGGAATTAAAGAGAGGGTTAAGTGCTCGTCATATTCAAATGATTGCACTTGGCGGCACAATTGGTGTTGGCTTATTTATGGGGTCAGCTAAGGCCATTCAATGGACAGGGCCATCGGTTCTTTTGGCTTACGCAGTGTGTGGAATTTTTATCTTTTTTATTATGCGTGCGATGGGAGAAATGTTATACCTTGAACCGAGTACGGGATCGTTTGCTACATTTGGACATCAATATATTCATCCGCTTGCAGGGTATATAACTGCTTGGAGTAACTGGTTCCAGTGGGTCATTGTCGGGATGTCTGAAATTATTGCTGTAGGGGCTTATATGAAATATTGGTTCCCGGAATTACCGGCGTGGATTCCAGGATTAATCGCTATGATCATTTTAGGTGCGGCCAATTTGATTTCGGTTAAGTCGTTCGGTGAGTTCGAATTTTGGTTTGCCATGATCAAGATTGTGACAATTATTTTAATGATCGTTGCGGGTTTAGGCATTATTTTCTTTGGATTTGGAAATGGTGGAACAGCGATTGGTTTGTCTAACCTTTGGGCACATGGCGGGTTCTTTACAGGTGGATTTAGTGGCTTTTTATTTGCATTGTCGCTTGTCATTGCTGCCTATCAAGGGGTAGAGCTGATTGGGATTACAGCAGGTGAGGCGCAAAATCCGCAAAAGACGTTGACAAGTGCAATTAAAAGTATCATCTGGCGTATTTTGATTTTCTATATCGGTGCGATCTTTGTCATTGTGACCGTGTATCCTTGGGATCAGCTAAATACCCTTGGAAGTCCTTTTGTGGCGACGTTTGCGAAAATTGGGATTACAGCGGCTGCTGGTATCATTAACTTTGTTGTGATTACAGCAGCGATGTCCGGCTGTAATAGTGGTATTTTCAGTGCGGGACGTATGCTTTATACATTAGGTGTGAATGGACAGGCACCGGCTTTCTTTACAAAAATTTCAAAGAATGGTGTGCCGTATTTTGGTACAATCGCTGTGCTTGTTGGTTTGGCGGTTGGGGTTGTCTTAAATTATGTTTCTCCCCCAAATATTTTCGTCTATGTGTATAGTGCGAGTGTCCTTCCTGGTATGGTGCCTTGGTTTGTGATTTTAATTAGTCATATCGGCTTCAGAAAGGCAAAGGGTGTAGTGCTTGACAAGCATCCGTTTAAATTGCCATTAGCTCCATTTTCTAATTATGTCACAATTGGTTTCTTACTGATGGTTCTTGTGTTTATGTTCATTAATCAGGATACGCGCATTTCTCTTATTGTGGGAATTGTGTTCTTGGCTTTAGTGGCGCTTAGCTTTTTTGTATTTGGGATTGGAAAGCGGGAGCCTATTCAAACAGCATCGACTAATCAAACAGTGAAATAATAGAAAGCCTTGCGGTCCGGCCGCAAGGCTTTTGTTGTTTACATCCAAGCTTTTACACGCTGAAAGACGTCTGGAAAGTTGGTGAACAGGCCGGTGACACCGTATTGCAGTAGACGTGTCATGTCTGCTTCGCTGTTGACCGTATATGGATGAAGGAGGAGCCCGTGGCTTCTTACCTGCTGCACATTCTCAGGTGTTAATGCTCTAAAATTCGGTCCGACACCCACCGCGTAAGATTTGATCATGTCGAGCTGATTGTCTGTGATGTTCGTCATTTGGGTTCTGTCTAATAGCTGTACTTTCGGAAGGTGAGGGGCTAGTTTCTGTAGTTTTAACAGACTCTCTTGACTAAAGGATTGGATGATAACCTGCCCTTTTCTAGCATGTTTACCGAGAAGGTGATGTTTTTTTAAGGTGGCCAATAATTTTTTTTCCATTTGCGGATAAAGGTCTGGTTTTTTTGTTTCAATATAATAATTCTCTCGTTTGCCGAAATAGCGTAACACCTCATCTAATGTGAGTACTCGCTGACCAATATAGTTGGCATTTTGTCTGTCAGGATAAGCTTGGTTAAACCATGCGCCGGCATCGAGCTGTTTGATTTCCGCAAGTGTGAGATCTTTGACCCAGCCTGTTCCGTTTGTGGTTCTGTCAACGGTCTCATCATGCATGACGATGAGATGTCCATCCTTTGTCATTTGAAGGTCGAGTTCAAGGTAATCCGCATTCATCTTTGTGGCGAGCCGGTAGGAAGCCAGGGTATGCTCTGGTGCATACCCTGATGCTCCGCGATGTGCAACGTTTAGAATACGATCTGGAGATAAAAGATTTTCATGTGCCGATATGGTGGTCGGCACCGCCACAACAGACAGTAAAGCAAAAGAGAGTAACACGAAAGCAAGTAATCTACTTTTATTCATATTTTTTCCTCCTTCTACGGTAACTTCCTTTATCATAAGGAATAGATGTAAAGGGAATGTTGAGCGGATATGAATCTTTTATGTGATTTTCATTAAGCTTGCTCTACACGCTTTCCTGTATTCCATGTCATGGCAAGGAAGACAATCGCAAGCACACAAGAACCAACCAGTAAAATGAAGCCTCCTGTCCAGTCATAGTGATCCACTACTACGCCCATCATCGCATTGGCAAAGGCAGATCCGCCAATATATCCAAAAAAGCCTGTGAGCCCGGCAGCAGTACCAGCAGCTTTTTTAGGAGCGAGATCAATCGCTTGAAGTCCAATCAGCATGACAGGCCCGTAAATCAAAAAGCCGATGCTGATGAGGGCAATGTTATCAATCATTGGATTGCCAGCAGGGTTTAACCAGTAAACGAGAACTGCAATTAAAACACCAACCATAAAGATTACGCCTGCTGGTGCACGGCGGCTTCTAAAGAAGCGGTCACTGATCCATCCACACAATAATGTACCGGGAATGCCTGCATATTCATACAGAAAATAAGACCAGCGTGAATGCTCTGGTGAGAACCCCTTTGCCTCCGTTAAATAAGTAGGTGCCCAGTCTACGACACCGTAACGAACGAAGTACACAAAGACGTTGGCAATGGCGATATACCAAAGGAATTTATTGTTGAGTACATATTTAAATAAGATCTCTTTCACTTTTAATTCTTTTTCTTGATCTTCATATGTTTGAGCCGGATAGTCGTTTCGATATTCTTCGATTGGCGGAAGACCAGCGGATTGCGGGGTGTCCCGAACGAGAAGAATGATCACGAAGGAGACGATAATGGCAATGATGGCAGGGAAGAAAAAGATACTTTTCCAAGTCGCAAACAGCACAATACCTAATGTGATGAGTGGTGCAAGGATACCCCCGCCAATATTGTGGGCGACGTTCCAAATGGACATTTTCGTTCCCCGTTCACTGATTGAAAACCAATGCGCCATTGTACGTCCGCATGGTGGCCAGCCCATTCCTTGAAACCATCCGTTTAAAAACATGAATAAAAACATGATCCATACACTGGATGTCACCCATGGAAATGAAACAAATAGGATATTGATAAGGGCTGATAGAAAAAGGCCGGTTGCTAAAAAGTATCTTGGGTTACAGCGATCTGATATTATGCCCATGATAAATTTACTAAAGCCATAAGCGATGGAGACAGCCGCTAGCACAAAGCCTAGTTCACTTTTGGTGAATCCTTCTTCCTGTAAATAAGGGATGGCAAAGGCAAAATTTTTGCGTAACAAATAATAGCCCGCATACCCGATAAATATACCTAAAAAGACTTGCAGCCGCAGCCGTTTATAGGTCTCGTCTGTTTTGGCATCATCGAGCCTGTCGATATGCGGAGCGGGTTTAAACCATTTAAACATAAAGATCCTCCTCTTGTAGATGTCCGATTGACTAAAAAAAGTCTTAGATCTGCCTTCGATCTTGTACTTTTTCAGAGACAAAAGAATTGATAACGCCTTCTTTTGTAATCCCATCATATCGGATGGAGGAGAGGTTTATAATGAGGCTTTTGTCATAATTTCGGAAAAAACTTCATCAAGTGACGAAAAAAATCCGCACAATGGCGGATTTTTTCATAGGCGGTTAAGTGGACACATCAATTTTCGCAGATTTCTTTAGTTTTTCAATTTCTTTTTGTATTTCTTTCTGCTTTTCTTGAGATTCTAGCTGTTTTTTGATTTGTGATTTCACATCTTTGTATTCTGGTGCTTTTTGCTTTTGTTTTTTTATTTGTTCGGCGTATTGATCATAGTACGCTTTGACGTCTTTTTCAGAGATAGACGCTGTTTTGATTTCTTTTTCGACATATTGGCTGTATTTGATGCTGTCGGCAATTTCACCTTTTAGCAGATCTATTGTGAGTCCGCTCTTTTTGAGTGCTTCTTCGAATTGAGCGTTGTCTTTAAATTGTTTCTTTTCTTCTTTTAGCTGCTTATCTACTTGCTTGTCAGAGGCTTTGAAGCCTTTCTTCTCAGCATCTTGCAGGATGAGCTCTTGACCTACAAGTGCTTCAATGGTTTGTTTTTTGACTTCTTGTGCTCCTTCTTTAGATGTTGGGTCTTGCCCTGTTTGCTGAAACTGCCCTTGAATGGTGGATAATGCGCTATTGTATTCACTGCCTGTGATTTTGTCTTTGTTGACGGTCGCAACGACCTTTTGATCGTCAATTTTTTGTGCGTCTAACTTCTTTTGCATGTCTTCCATTTGCTTTAGCTGCTCTTTTTGGTCTGCCTGCTTTGCTGAATCGTTTTGCTTATCCTGTTTGGCATCGTTTGATGAGCAGGCTGCCAGCCCCACAGATAACAGACAAGCGATGAGTGTATATGATACCTTTTTCATCATTTTCTCTCCCTTCGGTATGAGAACATCTAGAGTGCATTCTAACCGTTTTAGATGAAAAATAAAACCATACAGACGATTTGTTATCGGATTGACATTTTTTTCTACTTGTCCTCATTTTGTCTTCTCGCAGTCATCATATGACAAAGTCAATCGTGGAATAATTGTTCCATCGCCTCGTCGATATGAGTGATCGGCTGGCGGCAGCTGTAGTTTTCACAAATATACACAGTCGTCTTGCCGCCGATTGTTTTGTAATCTTTTGCAAATGGTGCGAGCTGTGTCAGGTCATTTCCTGTTTCGGCGGTCAATATACCAAAAGGCATGAAACGTTTCTGAAGTGCTTTTAAAAGCTGCTCTTTGCGAGGGTCGACGTTTTTCCCGAAAATAATGATTTCTCGTTTCGCTGCGTATTGACTCAGTAGCCCCTGCAGAAACGCTGTGTGTCCGCTTGGGTAGGAAGAGATATCGACATAAAAGGCTTTAAACATCTGTTCCAAGGACTTCAGCCAGTCCTGACGTCCAGTCATTCTGCTTAGTTTAAGAAGCTGATGCAGTGCGGTGCTGTTACCAGAAGGCATGGCACCATCGTACACTTCTTTTTCTCGAACGATGAGCGCTTCTGCATCTGCCCTGAGAAGAAAAAGCCCCCTTTTTCCTTGTCCCAAAACAGCTCAAACATGTTCTCAGCAATGGCTGTGGCTTTTTCCAGCCATTCTAATTCAAAGGTCGCTTCGTATAAAGATATATACGCTTTTAGCATATGAGACGTAATCCTCGATAAAGCCGAGATGCTTCACGTCTCCTTCTCTGTAGCGGACCATGAGCCGATCATGTTGGACGAGGTGTGTTTCTAGAAAAGACATCGCCTGTTTCGCCATACGGATAGCTTCCTCTGCATCAAACACCCTTCCTGCTTTGGCGAGAGCTGAGATCATCAGCGCGTTCCAGGATGTGAGCACCTTGTCATCGACAAGTAATGCGGGTCGCTGCTGTCTGACAGATTGTAACATGTGACGGGCAGATTGCAGCTTGGACTGAAGGGTTTTGTCGTCGATCGAAAAAGAAGCTTTGATGTCATCAAATGAAGTTGAAATCGTATGAGGGATGTTCTGCCCTTCAAAATTCCCCTCTTCTGTAATGTGATAGACTTCGCAAAATAAAGCGCCAAGGTCATCGCCTAAATGGGTCATCACCTCATCTTTTGACCAGACGTAAAACTGCCCTTCTTTCCCTTCAGAATCTGCATCTATCGCTGAATAAAAGGAGCCGCCCGGATTCATCATATCTCGTTTAATAAATTGGATAAGGTGGTGGACAAGCTTTTCATACTCAGGCTGTTGAGTGAGCTGATACGCTTCTGTGTATGCTTCCATCAGCAAGGCGTTATCATACAGCATCTTTTCGAAATGCGGCACAAGCCATTTTTCATCCGTCGAATAACGAGAAAAGCCTGAACCAATATGGTCATATATACCGCCATTTGCCATGCCATCTAACGTTTTCGTGACCGCATATAACGCATTCTCCTGCCCAGTCCATTCGTAATAGCGCATAAGAAATGAGAGCATATGAGGTGCAGGAAATTTCGGTGCGGAGCCGAATCCGCCATATAGCGTATCGAAGCTGCTCATGAGCTGGTAATAGGCTTTATGTACGGACTCTTGAGACAGCATGTTTTCTGTCTGACCTGCTGCTTTGATCCGCAGGTTATTTGTCGCCTTCTCTGCCAATGATTCAATATGATCTCGGTCGTTATGGTACGCATCCAGCAATTGCGTCAGTGCCTCGATGAAGCCTGGACGGCCGTAAGCACTTCTCTTCGGAAAATAAGTCCCCGCATAAAAAGGCTTTTGATCAGGCGTGACAAACACGTTGAGCGGCCAGCCGCCTTGTCCCGTCATCATCTGACAAACAGACATATACATAGAATCAATATCGGGACGCTCTTCACGATCGACTTTAATCGAAATGAAATGCTCGTTTAAGATGTCGGCGACTTGTTGGTCTTCGAAGCTTTCATGGGCCATGACGTGGCACCAGTGGCAAGTTCCTTTGGCTATCCATACCCAATCGATACAAAAACAGGTTTGTTTTCGCGTTTCGCTTTTTCAAATGCTTCTTGTCCCCAAGGGAACCAATTCACAGGGTTATGAGCATGTTGAAGTAAATATGGAGACTTCTCAACGATTAATCTATTGGGTTTATTGTTAGTGGGCATGGGATCACCTTCTTTCAATACTTTGTTAAATTTATCATATCCTAAAGTAACACAGTGATGTATATAATATTCAGGTTTTCTTCCCACACAACAAGATTCTATACACCAAATAAAAACTGTAATAGTTTAAATTTGTTTTATTGACTTAAAGTTAAAAATCGATCATAATAACCCTATGAAAGTTAAATATTTTTTTAACTCTATTGGAGGGTTATTCAATTGTATACTATAAGTAAAAATAAAGTTAGATTACATATGAAAAAACATGGGATTTCAACTCAAAAACAATTAGCAGAGCAGCTAGGAATTAGTAAAAATCAGCTTTCCATGCTGTTGTCACCTAATTTCAATCCTATAAAGTCAAACGCATTAAAATTATGTGAAATATTAGATGTGAATTTTGAAGAAATTATTGATTCTGAACAAATGGAGTTATCACTAGATGGAACGGATAATTTAATAGATTCTAATATAGATGAGGAAATAAATGTTTCAAGTTTTGAAGGTAATGAGTTTTTAGATATAAGAGATATTAAAGCTAATAAAGATTATTCAGTAGTAGAACTTTTTGCTGGAGCTGGTGGGTTAGCATTAGGACTAGAACAAGCTGGATTTAAATCTGGAGGTCTTGTTGAGTTTGATAAATATGCTTGTCAGACTTTGAGAAAAAATAGACCTCATTGGAATGTTATTGAGAAGGATATCATTGATGTTGCTGAAGAAGGGATTAAAAACTTTGTAAATGTTCCAATTGGAGAATTAGACTTATTATCAGGAGGTTATCCTTGTCAAGCATTTAGTTATGCAGGAAAGAAAATGGGATTATCAGATGCGAGAGGTACAATGTTTTATTACTATGCCCAAGTTTTAAAACAGTTACTTCCGAAAATGTTCTTAGCTGAAAATGTAAGAGGGTTAGTTAATCATGATAATGGTCGAACATTAGCTCTTATGTTAAAAGTATTCTCAGATATTGGTTACACAGTAAAATGGAAAGTTTTAAGAGCATTAGATTATGATGTAGCACAGAAGAGGGAAAGAATAGTATTAGTTGGTATTAGAAATGATTTAGTAGAGAAATACGAGGCGAATTATTTCTTCCCTCAACCTTATGGATATGAGCTTACATTAAAGGATGTTCTAAAAAATGTTCCAGAATCTGAGGGAGCAAAATATCCAGAATCGAAAAAAAGAGTTTTAGATCTCGTCCCTCCTGGTGGCTACTGGAGAGATCTTCCTGACGAAATAGCGAAAGAATACATGGGAAAAAGTTATTACTCAGGTGGTGGAAGAACGGGGATGGCTAGAAGATTATCTTGGGATGAGCCTTCTCTGACTTTAACTTGCTCTCCAGCACAAAAGCAAACAGAAAGGTGTCATCCAGATGAAACCAGACCATTTACAGTAAAAGAATATGCTAGAATACAAAGTTTCCCTGACTCATGGAATTTTGATTGTTCAACAAACAATGCTTATAAGCAAATTGGGAATGCCGTTCCAGTAAATATGGCTAAAGCTATTGGTTTATCTATAGTTAGCACACTAAACAGCTAACATGAGCATTCTGCTTTTTCTGTGGAAATTAACAGGGATGAAAACTATACATCCCTGTTTTCATTACTATTCTTCCAAAGACTCTTGTTCTTTTAATTCCTCTTCTATTTGTTTGGCTAGACTATCAATTACTTCTTCTATATGTTTTGATCCATCAAACTCTGATGCAATTTCTCCTATTGCATCAGTTAATCGCTTATAGAAGTTTTCTTCACCTGTAAGTCTATACCAAAATTCAGCACCTACAATTACTGGATATTCTTCTTTGATTTTTTTGTAGTGACCACTTAATTTATCATCGGAACCATAAAAAACACCTACAACAAGGTCATTAAATCCAATACTCAAATTATTTGTTCGAGCAAGATTTTTGATCCCTAAAAAGTGATTTTTAATAGTTGGAACATCGTCAGCATTAATTGTGTTGGGACCAGCCTTTATTTGACAGTACTTTCTATTGCCGTCTAACTTATCAATGAATTCAATATCAATTCCAGATGTAGTTGAGGCGAAACCATCCAAGACTTCACTACAGAATTTCTGCAACTTGTTTCCAAATGTTGTGTTTAAAGATGTGCCTAATACTCTTGGATAAACTAATGCTCTTGCAATGTTTTTCGGATCATCATTCCCTGCTAAAAAGTTAGCTCTGTACTTATCTAAAAATGGATTCAGTGATAAATGTTTCAATTCTTTCAACTTTAAAGTGTTCGCAAGATGACTTTTTGCTATTTCGTTTCTAAAAAAATCTTTTGCTTTCTCAATAATATCATCTGGATGTTGTGTATTCATTATTCTCCCCCTTTTCTCTTTGACACTTCTATTATAGGGTCTTTTGCACTATCTGTAAAATTAACCAATTATGTATCATTCTGTTCAAATAATTATTTTAATATTTGGTATGTAAATGGAGAATCAAGATTTGAAAGTTTGACGAAGGAAAAAGATGTGCTAGCTGCGTTTTAAATTAAAAATTAAATCTAGTGGTGTCTGATATGACACCAGTGACAAGTGGCGTAACCGATGCTGACAAGGACTGGTTTATTTTCACGTTTAGTTTATCGAAGGCTTCTTGCCCCCAAGGGTACCAGTTTACTGGGTTGTGAGCATGCTGAAGGAGGTATGGTGATTTTTCAGTGATGAGTGGGTTGGGTGTTTGGTCGTTTGGCATGGGTCACCTTCTTTCGTGTAATATTTTACTGTGTATTTTTCCTTTAGTGAGAATTCGTTTTTTTTGTAAAAAAAATCCTCTTAAAGTAGAAGAGGACAAAAGGACGTATTTTTTTGATTGGAATAGTATATGTTACTTGAAGTAATCAATTTCCACAATGAATTTCTCAACTGATACTCCATCGCTCCCAATCATATGAAGTTTAGGAGTTTTTAAATTTCCCTCACCATTATTTCCGAATGTAAAGGTGACTGTACCATTTAAATATTGATGAGGATTTATATCTTTAATTCTTTTCCCTGTCTTATTAATAAAGTCTATGGTCTGGGTTTCTTCCTCTCCCCTCATCATTCTATAAAATTCAGGATGTAGGGGGAGTTTATCGTTTGTTTTATTTTTTAATGTAAATGGTATGCGGTATTCAGTTATTTTATTTCTCATTTCATCAATGGTATTAATTTTCTTAGCTTTTTTAAACGTATGACTTATTTTTAGAAATTCAAATGTTTCATTTGTCGTAAGGTTTTTTTCTGTTACTTTATAGTTGGAGTATTCACTATTCACTTGTTGATAGCGGAACATGCTGATTAAGATAAAAATTATAGTCATCACTGAAATTACTATTACTTTTTTTCTCATTTTTCTTTATCCCTATCAACAATCGTTTCTTTTATAATTTCACCAGATTCAATATCATAAATCGTATCTGAAACCTTTTGAAGAGTTTCTTTATCATGGCTAGCGATCAAAATTGTTTTACCTTCATTTTTTAATGTTACGAGTAATTGATGTACTATTTCGACTGCTTTCTCATCTAAAGCATTAGTAGGTTCATCTAAAATGAGCAAATCCGGTTTTTCCATAATTGCTTGAGCTATTCCCAAACGTTGTTTCATCCCAAGAGAATACTTTTTAAACTTTCTTTTGTCATTTGGATCAAGCCCTACACGAGAAATCACAGCAGAAATTTCGTTATCGTTAATTTTATTCTGAATCATAGAGAGTAATTTTAGGTTAGCAAAACCAGTATATTCTGGGATAAAACCAGGATACTCTATTAATATTCCAACATTTTCGGGAAATGAGATGTCTCTGTGTAATTGTTTCCCACCTACAGTTACTTTTCCATCACTTGGTTTTACTAATCCGGATAATACACGAAACAACATTGTTTTTCCGGATCCATTAGGTCCACGAAAACCATAAATATTCCCCTTTTTTAATGATAAGTTAATATTCTTAAGGACGTGGTTTTTTTTAATAAATTTGTTTAATGCCTTAATTTTAATGTATTCTTCTGACATGAGTTTCACCTCGATTAACATTCTTTTTCATGATCATTGCCGTATTCATTTAAAAAATCTTGTTTGATAAAAATTTTATATGCTAGAAAAGTAAAAAGTAATCCAAAACCACTAAATAAATAAATCATTCTAGAAAATAAACCTGGTATAAGCCAAGATGTCATTTCTAATGACAGTGAGTCATTAATGAAAGAAAAACCAAAATAAGTATTAAGCATTTTATCAAGAATGACAGCAGATGAAATGATAATAAAGCTGTATATATAATTTTTACTTAACAAATAGCAAACCACAACAAATAATCCGATTAGATAGAATACTAATAAACTTGTAATCAGATATCTAATCAACATTATATTAGATGAAAAGTATTCATCTAAAGGTAGTTGATCGCCATATATTAAGTACGGAGCTCCTTTTGTAGATAGCCAAACGTTGTCCCACCTTCCTGACAAGAATCCACCCAGAAGGAATCCACTGATTAGGTATATCAGAGTGAATATTAGACAAATCCAAAAGACACGTAATAATAACGATAAAAATACTCTTTCTCTTTTTTGATAACGAACAAAACGAGAAGAGTCAAAAAAAGGTAACAATCCAAATGAAAAAAACATTAGAAAAAGAGGTAATACAGGAAAAACAAATGTATAGGAAGAGAAAAATAAATTTAAAGATTGTGGTATTCCCATTATTCCTTGTTGCGGTATACTTTCTTTGACTAAATATAAAATACAAAGCAAATAACAAAAAAACCAGATGAATAATCGCACTTTATAACGGTATATATCGATTAAAACGATATGGAGTTCTTTAACGAATAACATTCTTTTTAACCCCTAGAATGTATAATGAAAAACTTAACATAAATCCGAAAAACAAGTGTAAAACAAGACTTGCTAGACTCACACCATCAGTAGCCTGTTGTTGCAAAAAGCTCGTTGATATCATTTCCTGATGCCCTATCGTTGAAAGCACCATGTTTATGACATATAAACTTGCAAAAGGTGTAAGTAGAACGACAAATGATTTTTTAATAAACATTCCAAATCCCAAAGCTATACTTGCGAACATACCAGAGAAAATACCAATCAACATCACATATAAAATCATATGAACAAAGGGATGTGAATAATATAGATCTGGTAAGAAAGTATTATCAGAGGCCAAAGGCATCTCATTGTTAATCGCTCTATCTGGTTTTATATTTGGAAGTCTCATGAAAGACAAATAGATATTTAATAATAGAGGAAAGACAGCTGTGGTCACACCAGCTAAAAAGTTTATGAGAAACAAGCTAAAGAAATATTGTTTTTGTTTTCCTCTAATAATTAAAAAGCGAATAAAACCAGTTGATCGATCTCTTGAGTACAGATCTGAAAATGGAAGTGTTGCTAAAATTGGTAATAAGAACATGTAAAGTGCTGGATAATCTGATATTCCACCAATCCCCATCCATTTTGTATAAGGGGTAAAAGAGATTCCTCCAGTAAGTTCTAAATGTTCTTTGAGTGGCATTTCTTCTGTCCAAAAATAAGCAATCGCTAAAATTGCACCAATGGCTAATGATATGTAAAAAGATGGGCGCTTTATTAATCGTAATATAAGCAAATAAAACATGTATCTCTCCATTTCGTTTTATTTAAAAATAAATATAGAAGCGACTCAGTTAATTCTGAGTCGCTGTGTCACATAGTTGTCTTCTTTTGAATTTAAAGAGTCTACATAGAATTAAGGGCTATTTGGATCGTAATCAGGACTCCATTTGCCATAAGCATGACCAGCTGCATTCTTCTTAGCACCTATCGTAACATTTGGTGTTCCTATTCCTAAGAATGTTTTTTCAACAGCCAAATTATACAAGAGTTTTTTTCCAACATAATTCTTCTTAATTGTATAATAGTGGCCACCTGAAACATCCTTTCCTTTAGATCTGGCCCAAGCTTCATATGAAGTATTATTCTTTGTACTATACATATAATAGTAAGATTTAGTATATTTTGTTCTAGATGTTGTCTCGTCATATGGATTTCCTTTTAGAAATCTAAAATTATAATTAGTATCTTTATAGTTTGCAGTTGGTTCTCCTGCATAGACATGGACAATTCCTATAGTAGAAAAGGTTACTCCTAGTATTAAAATTAGGGTAATGATTATTTTATTTTTCAACGGTCTTCTCCTCACTGTTTACTTACAACAAAATATTTATCTGCGACACCTATGCAATCATTATCTTTATTTAGCCAAATCATCCTCAACGCTATTTTTGCTTTCTGACCTTTGAATGTTGGTAAATTAATTAAATATTCGTGATCAGCATCTGGGCTAGTATAAGGTTGCTCCCATTGATGAGTAACTCCTCTATCATCTTTCAATTTTCCCAAGATTTTTGATGGGGGAGGTTCTTTTTGACTAAAGGTCATCGCTAATTCATAATTTTTAGGAAGTGGCCCAACTTCGAGGTCCTCTCCTTTGAAAACATTCTCAATTGCGACATCATTATTCTTAATTTGACCTTGATAATAACGGTCCTCTTTCAGATTTTCCCAAAATATAACTTTAAAAAGACTTTGCTTTTGTTCAGTTTCAAAATAGAACATTTTAGAATCATTCTTTGTGCTATTATCCAAATCTTTTATACTTACAGAAGGATCTGGAGCTCTGTCTTTAATTGTGTTATTAAAATTACTTGATTGACAAGCACTAATCAAAGATATGATTATTAAGATTAGAAAAACTGTAAATAACTTTTTCACTTTTTTCTCCACTAAACCCATATTTGTACCGGTACGTGAAGATTATACAATAAAATAAAGAAGAATACACCTTTTTTGCATTTTTTTAACTTAAACGTTATGTTATGCTATGTTCTAGTTAGTTGATAAGAGAGGGTTTTATACATGATTGGTTTATTATTACTTTTTAAAAGAGATGTGATTCTTGGGTTTCATAGAACTGCAAAGATATTTATCATTATATTTATTCTAGGGTTGTTTAATTTTCTATACTACCTTTATTTTCTGCATATTAGTTTATCCAAAAGTAATGTTGCGTTTTGGGATGTTATTGGTAAAACCTTTGCGGGAGTTCCCTTTGAACTTGTCCAACAACAAACAATTGAATTTCCTTTTGGATGGATTATATTTCAATTAAGTGGTGCAATATTGGTCAATACTTTTATAAAAGAAGATCTATTTGCCCATAGTGCCTTTATTAGAGTTAGAACAAAGTCAATATTTAAATTGTGGGTAAGCAAACTATTATTTTGTTGTACTGCAATATTGTTCTTTTACATATTAATATTTTCCCTAACCTGGGTTGTATGGAAATTAAGTGGAGGTACAGTAAATAACTTGACAGATTACGGCGAAAGTATTTTAAGATATTCCTCATTCCAATTCTCTTATAGTCAAATTATTGTTTATTCAATTCTCTTAAATATAGCTGGGACATTTCTTTTCACTTTTATCTTTGCTTTATTATCATTAATTGTTAAAACAATTTATAGTTTCATAGTTTGTATCTGTATTTTATTTCTTTCAATTTTCTCAGATAACCCAATGCTACTTGGGAATGAATTTATGCTGATTAGGCATCCTATGTTTGGTTTATCTCCAGTTGTCTCAATTAGTATTACACTAATTATAGTACCTATTCTCTGTATTGTTTTTTCGATAGTTGGAGGAATTTATCTATCTAAGTATGATTTAATAAGTGATACGGAAATGGAATGAGATTGTATAAAAATATCTTATCCTATAGATTTGAAATCTACATTTACCCGTTTTAAGGAGGAATAAAGTACTTAAAAATGAGGAGCTGCTGTGACATTTCAGCAGCTTTTTTATACTGAATCATCATGTTTGACTAAATACCTCTTAGGGTATACTATCTGTTCATAGAAAGAATAGAAAGGAGTGTTTGTACGTGGAATATAATCAGCAGATGAAGAATCGTCTTCGCCGAATTGAAGGGCAGATCAAAGGTGTCCTTGCGATGATGGAGCAGGGAAAGGATTGCCGCGAGGTGGTGACGCAGCTGTCTGCATCACGCAATGCCATTGATCGGGCAATGGGTGTGATTGTGAGTACAAATCTTGAGCAATGTGTCCGTGAAAGTCTTGAACAAGGCAAGGATACGGAGGGTCTTGTGAAAGAAGCGGTTGAACTATTGGTGAAAAGCCGGTAAGAAATTCCTCAGCCTTTGGAGGTTGACGAATTTTTCTACTTGTTATAATATACCCTTACCGGTATTTGTATATTTTTTGTTTTCGATATACCCCCATGGGTATTTTAGATAAGGAGGAGCATAATGGAAGAACAGAAGAAACGGACGACGATTGTTTTATTTAGTGGAGATTATGATAAAGCGATGGCCGCTTATATTATTGCAAATGGCGCAGCAGCTTATGATCATGAGGTCACTATTTTTCATACTTTTTGGGGGCTGAATGCCTTGCGTAAGGAAGAGATGGTGCCATTGAAGAAGGGATTTTTAGAAAAAATGTTTGGCAAAATGATGCCGCGCAGTGCTGATCGAATGGGGCTGTCAAAAATGAATTTTGCAGGAATGGGACCGAAGATGATTAAGCACGTCATCAAAAAGCATAATGCCATGACCTTGCCGCAGCTCATTGATATGGCAAAGGAACAGGAGATTAATCTCGTAGCATGTACAATGACGATGGATCTTTTAGGGCTGCAGGAGAATGAATTATTAGCTGACATTCAATATGCCGGTGTTGCTTCATATTTAGCAGAGGCTGAAATCGGGAATGTGAATTTATTTATTTAGTGGGGTGATAACACATGATTCAAACGCTTTTGTTCATCATCGTCATCGGTTTGCTTGTGAGTCATTTTCTTCCCGTCCGGGGTGTGAAACAAATCAAAGCAGCCGATATGGAAGCTAAACGGGCATTGTATAGATCAGCAACTGATTGATGTTCGATCTCCCGTCGAATTTCAAACCAACCATATCAAAGGATTTCGAAACATCCCCTTACCTCAGTTAAAAGAACAACAAGCACATCAGCTTGCGAAGGAAAAAGAGGTCTATGTGATATGCCAAAGCGGGATGAGAAGTATGCAGGCAGCCAACATATTAAAGAAACAGGGATTTACCCATATGACGAATATCAAGGGTGGCATGGATGCTTGGCAATCAAAGGCATACTAAGTTCAAAAATATACCCCCACCCCTATAAAAAGGAGGAAATACAATGCAGCAACCAACAGTAATTCTAGATGCAAAAGGATTGGCATGTCCATTGCCTATTGTAAAAACGAAAAAACAAATGAATGAGCTTTTGCCAGGTGATGTGCTTGAAGTGCAAGCAACCGATAAAAGTTCTACAGCAGATTTAGCGGCTTGGTCAAAAAGCGCCGGTCATGAATTTTTAGGAACAAAAGTAGAAGGACAGGTGCTTCATCATTTGATCCGTAAGGGCGGAGCGAAACAGGAGGAGGAACAGTCAATGATTTCGGAGATGTCTTTGAACATGTTTCAACAGAAGGTAAAAGAAAATCGGTCTTTGTTTATTTTAGATGTACGAGAGCCGGATGAATACGGAGCGGGCCATATTCCAGGAGCTGTTCACATCCCTCTTGGCGAGGTGGAACAACGTGCTGAAGAATTGAACCGGGAGACGCTCATTTACCTCATCTGTCATTCAGGCAGAAGAAGTGAATTAGCCGCACAAAAGTTAAAAGAAAAAGGATTTCATCAATTGATCAATGTAGTGCCAGGCATGAACAGCTGGACAGGAGAGATTGAAAAATCAGGAGCTGAATGAAACCATGACTGTAAAAGCAATGACAGCAGAACAGTTAACAAAAAAGATCATCAACAAAGAGCCCCTCTTTTTGTTGGATGTACGAAACGAATCAGATGTACAGGACTGGAAGATTGAAGGGAAAGCCGTTGAATATGTCAATGTACCTTACTTTGAGCTTCTCGATGGCGTAGAAGGTATTTTAAAGAAAGTACCAATTGGTCGAGAAATGCTAGTTGTTTGTGCCAAAGAGGGCTCTTCTATCATGGTGGCGAAGATGCTGTCAGAGGCGGGCAGGACTGTCCATTATTTGCAAGGCGGCATGAAGGCATGGAGTGAGCATGTAGAGCCAGTGAAGGTTGGTGATTTGATTGAAGGTGGAGAGTTGTATCAATTTGTACGGATGGGCAAGGGATGTCTGTCCTATATGATCATGTCGAATGGGGAAGCTGCAATTGTAGATGCAGCTAGAATGACGGATGTCTATATCAATTTTGTTAAAATGCATGGTGTCACCGTGACGCATGTACTTGATACCCACCTTCATGCGGATCATATATCAGGTGGTAAGAAGCTGGCTGATCAGTCTGGAGCGCTCTACTGGCTGCCGCCAAAGGATGCTGAAGAAGTGACGTTCCATTACAATCGTCTGGAGGAAGGGCAGAGAATCACCATTGGAGAGACCACCATTGGCATTCGTCCCTTATACTCGCCAGGTCATACAATTGGTTCAACCTCATTTATCGTTGACGATCAATATCTTCTTACAGGCGATATTCTATTCGTTGATTCCATCGGAAGACCTGATCTAGCTGGAATGGCGGAGGATTGGGTAGGTGATTTAAGAGAAACGCTGTATGAGCGGTATACCGCGCTTTCGAAAGAATTAATCGTTCTGCCTGCACACTTCATGACCATGGAAGAGGTCAATGAAGACGGGAGCGTTTGGCAGGAACTAGGTGCGCTATTTAAAGACAATCATGGGCTGAACATTGAGGATGAAGACGTGTTTAGACGGATGGTCACGCAGGATCTGCCTGCACAGCCAAATGCCTATCAGGACATTCGGCAAACCAATATGGGCAAGCTGAATCCAGATGATGAAGAGCAGCGAGAAATGGAAATTGGCCCAAACCGTTGTGCGATTCGATCATGTTTAATAAAATAAAGAGGAGAGGGACGATCAGATGACATCAGATCACATATTAGACGTAACAGGGCTTGCATGCCCAATGCCGATTATTCGAACAAAGAAAAAAATGAATGACTTAACGGAAGGTCAAGTATTAGAAATACATGCAACAGATAAAGGAGCTAAAGCTGATTTGGCGGCATGGGCTAAGTCAAGTGGACATGAATTGATCACACAGACAGATGAAGGACATGTACTGAAGTTCTGGGTGAGAAAAGGGTCCTAAAGGAGGAAGGGGTATCTATGACAGAGCCCCTTTTCCTTTTGCAAAGGAGGAGACCAGTGGATTTTGCGTTTTTGATTACACTATTTATCATCGGATGTGTTGGTTCTTTCTTATCAGGAATGGTAGGGATTGGAGGATCTGTGATCAACTATCCCATGCTACTTTACATTCCGCCTCTTGTCGGTGTGATGACGTTATCAGCACACGAGGTATCGGGGATTAGTGCTATTCAAGTGCTCTTTTCGACGCTTGGTGGTGTACTGGCGTATCGGAAAAGCGGATTTTTACATCGTTCATTGATTTTATATATGGGGAGCAGTATATTGGCGGGAAGCTTAATGGGAAGCTATTTATCCCACTTCGTTCCAGAGAAAGGGATGAATTTCGTCTATGGATTACTCGCGATTGTAGCTGTCATCCTCATGCTGTTTCCGAAAAAAGGACAGCGTGCAGACGTAGAGGGTGAAGTGACCTTTCATAAAGGGCTGGCAGTGGGCATTGCCTTTGTGATTGGCAGTGTGTCAGGCGTGTTAGGCGCTGGCGGAGCATTTATTTTGGTGCCGGTCATGCTATCTATTTTAAAAATTCCTGTACGGATGACCATTGCGTCGTCGCTTGCCATTACATTTCTTTCTGCAATTGGTGCATCTGCTGGAAAGATAATGACAGGGCAAGTGATGCTCGTTCCTTCTATTGTGTTAATGGTAGCAAGTTTGGCAGCTGCTCCGATTGGTGCCAAGGTCGGCCAGAAAATCAATGCCGTCTACTTGCAATGGGTACTGGCCGTGATGATTACAGCGACAGCGATCAAAATTTGGCTGGATTTATGATAAAGAAAAAGACCAACTGAGTGGTCTTATCCCTGTCAAGTAGACAATTATAAAAAGCCTAACCTGCCAGTGTGTGACGGTATTCTACCGGAGCACACTGGTTTAATTTTTTCTGGAATCGATCGTGATTATAGAATTGAATGT
>NZ_JBAWSW010000036.1:0-24331 GCF_037104745.1 Bacillus sp. FJAT-53060 | reverse complement strand
TCTCTAATTCGGAAGAGTACTCGGGACCCTTTCCATAGATATATTGTTTTCCAACAGGCTGTTCGAACCTGTGTGTATCCCCAGCCTTATGCCACCTCACCCATGTCTGAACCTGCGTCTTATTCTTGATATTCAATTCCTGCATGATCTCTTTCATAGGTACACCTGCCAATCTCATTTCTACAGCCTTCTGTTTGACTTCAACTGGATAACTCACTCTTGTCCCCATAGAAAAAACACCTCCATGTTTTATTTCGGATCACAACGGTCCGTTTTCAAACTTGAAGGTGTTTTTTATTTGTCTCATCTTAGGGGGTCAGTCCCCGTCAGAGGTCTCTGGCGTTTTTTCTAGTGTTCATTTTGGCCGTAAGGTGCGTTTCATGTGCGATCGGAATTTTTCATGCCATTTGCATCTTCTTTTTTCGAAATATCCCCACCCTGGGGTGAATATTTCATTTGTTGAATTGTTTTTGTTAAAATATGATCAAAATCACGTGAGTTGGTTTGAAGACGTGAAAAATTGGCAATGGATTGAAAGTGCTCTGGATTATCAGAGACGTACACATGATAATAACGAGGGAGAACAGAAACCGCTGTTTTTTTCACTTGATCGGCTGATTCATCTCGGTTTTTGTTTCCTGTTCTATACACAATGAGTGCCTCCTCATCTGTGACAAGTGTGGCTGCATCTTTTATGTTTGGTAGCTGCACGGCTAAACTTGTAATGATGTGAGCAAGGTGCTCACGATTTAAAGCAGGTGTTTTTTCTTTCTGATCCGTTATTTGCTGACGCTCATAACGCACATACCCTACTTTGTTAGTGTCTGCTTCCGGCATGTTGGAATTATTTCCTTCATGACGATCAGACAGCCGGATGGTTTTACTTGAAGAATCTTCATCCATTTGCCTATTCATGCCTGATTGAAAGCCGCATCCGCCTAAAAGCATGCATAGGAGAATACTGGCTGTCAGTTGTTTCATCATAAATGTGACCTCCTTTTATCTTTAGCTTCGGCTAAAACGGAAAAAACATGCTTTAGCAATTGATGGAGTTCTTCCAATGGATTATCATTAAAGATGGATCGTTTAAAAAGAGGTGAGAAGATGATCGTCATTCAGAATGCTACCTTTGATCTTGTGAGAGATATCAAAGACGGTTTTAATGAGGAAGCGTTTAAAGCAAGGTACTCAGATATTTTAAATAAGTATGATTATATCGTGGGGGATTGGGGCTACAATCAGCTTCGGCTGAAGGGGTTTTTTGATGACCAAAACCAAAAGGCCACATTCGATACAAAAATCAGCACACTCGATGAATACATTTATGAATACTGTAATTTTGGCTGTGCCTATTTTGTCTTAAAACGAATCAGAAAATAACGCAAAGGGGAGCGTCATAATGTATTTCGTAGACAGAAAGAAGATTGAAAAGACGTTACGTTTTTTCGAGGAACAATATAATTTGATGCGTAGTCGTCAAATATGGATAAGTCCATTAGAGAAAAAAGCGCTGGAACGAATCGTTCACCTGCTCATAGAATGTATTCTTGATACGGGGAATGATATGATTGATGGCTTTATTATGCGTGATCCAGGAAGCTATGATGATATCATGGACATTCTTGTCGACGAAAAGGTCGTACCAAAAGAGGAAGGTAGTATGCTGAAAAAGCTTGTTTCTTTGCGTAAAACGCTAGTTCAGCACTATCAGGAAGTAGTTCATCACGACTTATTGCAGGTAATCAGCGAGGTAGAACAGGCGCTTCAAGTATTTCCGAACCGTATCCGTACCTACTTGGAGCAGGAGCTTGGACCAGTATCAGCGTTTAAATAAACCATTGGAGTTGTGAGCATCATGAAATACAAAGGCTATTTAATTGATTTAGATGGGACGATGTATAAAGGAACAGAAAAGATCGAAGAGGCGGGTCAATTTGTTCACAAGTTAAATGAGTTGAACATCCCTTATTTGTTTGTCACGAATAACTCTTCGCGCACCCCGAAGCAGGTAGCAGAAAAACTTTTGTCTTTCGATATTTCAGCAACGGAAGAACAAGTTTTTACAACAAGTATGGCAACGGCAAATTATATTGCGGAACAAAAGAAAGATGCGTCTATTTACGTCATAGGAGAAGAGGGAATCAGGCATGCCATTGAAGAAAAAGGACTGACCTTTGGACAGGAAGATGCTGATTTCGTCGTTGTCGGAATTGATCGAGACATTACATATGAAAAATTAGCGGTAGGGGCGATTGCCATCCGTCGAGGTGCTCAATTTGTCTCGACTAATGGAGATATTGCCATTCCGACAGAAAGAGGACTTTTACCAGGAAACGGTTCGTTAACGTCTGTATTGACCGTCACCACAACGGTTCAGCCAACGTTTATCGGAAAGCCAGAGTCTATCATTATGGAACAAGCCATGCGGGTGCTCGGGACAGATGTGTCTGAGACGCTTATGGTCGGTGATAACTATGATACAGATATTATGGCAGGCATGAATGCAGGAATGGATACATTGCTCGTTCATACAGGGGTGACCACAAAAGAGCTGCTTCAGCAGTATGAAAAGCAGCCAACTTATGTCATTAATTCATTATCTGAGTGGATCGAGGGATGATCGTAAAAAAGAGGACAAGTGTTACACGTGCGTCCTCTTTTTTGTGTTATTCCGCATTTCTCGAACTATGTGCCAGCCGGCTTGAGGCTGCCGCTGCAATGGCGCCGATAATGTCATCTAAAAAGGTGTGGCACTCGCCTTTAGATTTATCGTCCAGTCTCCCAAGAATCCCTGGTTTTTCTTTATCGATATATCCATAATTCGTAAAGCCGATGGAACCATAAATATTGACGATGGCAAAAGACAAAATTTCATCGACGCCATAAAGGCTTTCGTCTGTTTCAAGAATCGATTGCAGCGGCTCGGTCAGTTTCTTTTGTTCGGTTAGGACATCGAGTTCAATGCCTGTTAAAATCGCATTTTGGACTTCACGCTTTGCGATGACACGCTCCACATTGTGGATACACTCTTTCATGTCTAAACCAGGATGATATTTTTTCTGTAAAAAGAAGACAAGGTCTGCTATATCTTGAATGGTTACCCCTCGCTCTTGTAAACGGCGTCTTGCTATTTTTTCTACTTCGTTCATCTCATGATGATGTGGCATGTATTCCTCACCCAATCCTCGTAATTTGTCCACAATGTGTAAAAAAGCTTCGCATAGTAAATAGTATTCATAAATCCCTCAACCTGCGACTACGATATGATAAGAGACTGATCATATGAACGCAGGTGAAAACATGAAAGAAACCATTTATCACACATTTGGAATTGATGTTCGTCAATTAATGCCATATGGCAATTATCAGAGCTTTCAAACGGCGAATGCTCTTTTCCTGATTGTTCCTGTGTCTCATTTGCGAGAAGAAGAACTCACAGAGCTTTATCATATCAGTCAGTATTTACTGAATGACGGTGACCCATACGTCGCTGTGTTTGAATTAACGAATGAAGAGAAGCCCACCTTCACTCATGGGAAAGAGTTGTACGCTTTATTAAAGGCAGCGCCACCGATCACAAGCCGCTCATTTGAGCCTGCATCAGAGCTGGCGGCCTTTCATGTTAGGGGAAGAGGATTTCCCTATGAGGTATCTGAAACAAAACGTGTGGGAGCCTGGAAGGAATTGTGGGCAAAACGGTTAGATCAGCTTGAAGGCTTTTGGATGCAGCAAATGCACCAAAAACCACTTGAACCATTTGAGAAGAAATTTATTGAATCCTTTCCGTATTATCTTGGATTAACGGAAAATGCCATTCAATATTTAGTGGATACAGAGCTTGATGATGAACCGAAAGAATGTGACTCGGGTACTGTTTGTCATCAGCGCTTTTCACGTATGACATGGCCGCATGAGCAGCCGCTTCGTTTACCTGTTGATTGGGTATTTGACCATCCAACAAGAGATATCGCAGAATATTTGAGAGAAACCTTTGTACAGCATAAAGAGGATTTAATTGAAGAGGGATTTTCCTTTTTGCAGCAATATGAGCAGGTCACCCCTCTTTCATCATTTTCAAAGCGACTGTTATACAGCCGTCTTCTGTTTCCGCTTCATTATTTTGAAATCGTTGAAGGCTATTACATGTCAGGAGAAAATGAAAAATCTTATTATGAAGAGCGGTTAGATTATGTATTAAATGATGCCAACCGCTATGAATATTTTCTCAAGGTCTTTCAAGAAATGAGTGCCATGCGAAGCGGTGGGAATCTCATCCCTCCTGTTGGATGGATTCATCAATCCGCTGATTTGAAGTTTCAGTGAACAGACGAAACGTCTCTTTTCTCTTGAGGCGTTTTTCGTTATGCTTAAAGAAATCAATCAAAGGAGTGTTTTTCTTGTCGAAACCTTATGTTTATATCACAAGAAAGCTAGATGAAACATCACTCACACCATTAAAAGAAGTTGCTCATATCGAGATGTGGACGAGCGAGGATGAGCCATGTCCACGAGAAACATTAGTAAAACAATCTGCCAAGGCGGATGGGCTCCTTACGATGCTGTCGGATCAAGTGGATGAGGCACTTTTATCAAATGCACCGAACTTAAAAGTGGTCGCAAATCTTGCTGTTGGCTATGACAACATTGACCTTAAGGAAGCTAAAAAGCACGGTGTCATAGTATGTAATACACCGGACGTATTAACAGAATCCACGGCTGACTTAGCCTTTGCACTTTTGATGGCATCAGCTAGACGGATTGTGGAGGCGAGTGACTGGATTAAGGAAGGAAAGTGGACAGGCTGGGGGCCGCTTCTTCTTGCCGGTGCCGATGTTCATCACAAAACCCTTGGGATTGTCGGAATGGGCAGAATTGGAACAACACTTGCCAAGCGGGCAACGGGCTTTGATATGAAGGTGCTTTACCATAACCGTTCAAGAAAGCCGGAGGTCGAAGAGCAACTAGGTGTGACATATACCACCTTTAATGAACTGCTCATACAGTCTGATTTCATTGTGTGTCTGACCCCTTTAACACCAGAGACAAAACAAATGTTTAATGAGAAAGCATTTGATCAGATGAAGAACACGGCATATTTTATCAATGTATCCAGAGGCCAGACCGTGGATGAGAAGGCTTTATATGAGGCTGTCAAGACAGGGAAAATTGCAGGAGCAGGACTGGACGTATTTAGTCAGGAACCTGTCAGACCTACTCATCCATTAACGACACTACACAACATCACGGTTCTTCCTCATATCGGAAGTGCAAGTATCGAGACAAGAAAAACGATGATGCATTTATGTGCTGAAAATATCGCGCTTGTCTTACATGATAAGCAAGCCAAAACACCGGTTCAGCCATAATGTTTGGCTTCCCGACTTTCGGGAGCTTTGCTCACGAAAATATTTTGAAAATATAGAATCTTGATATAAATAGCTGTTAAGCGGTTTCATTCTCACATTCTCGTATTTTATTACCTTGTCAAAATGAGGATAGCCCTTTATAATGTGTGTACATTGAATGTCTGTGTTGTGTTAACAAATGTCTTTTTAGAGAGGACATTTACAGAGAAAGGTGGAATTTCAGGTGAAGGCAATTCGAGTTGGACTACTAGGGTTAGGAACAGTGGGGAGCGGTGTCGTAAAAATTATCCAAGATCATCAGGATAAATTAATGCACCAGATAGGCTGTCCGGTATTAATAAAAAAAGTGCTTGTTAGCAATCCCGATAAAAAAAGAGATGTGGATGTGGCAAGAGAGGTCTTCACAACTGAAGTATACGATGTGATTAGAGAACCAGAGGTCGACGTCATTATTGAAGTGATGGGCGGCATTGAAGATACAAAACAATATTTAATAGATGCGTTAAATGAGAAGAAGCATGTGATTACAGCCAATAAAGATTTAATGGCGCTTTACGGAACGGAGCTTTTACATGTAGCGAAAGAAAATGGCTGTGATCTTTATTATGAAGCAAGTGTCGCTGGAGGAATTCCGATTCTACGTACCTTAGAAGAAGGATTAGCCTCTGATCGAATCACAAAGATGATGGGCATCGTGAACGGCACAACCAATTTTATTTTAACAAAAATGAATGTCGATAAAAGCGCATATGAGGATGTATTAAAAGAAGCGCAAGATCTCGGCTTTGCAGAAGCAGACCCGACGGCTGATGTAGAAGGACTGGATGCCGCAAGAAAGATGGCGATTCTTGCAAGGCTCGGCTTTTCAATGAATGTTGATTTAGAGGACGTGAAGGTCAAAGGCATCTCTGAAATAACTGATGAGGATATTGATTTCAGCAAACGATTTGGCTATACAATGAAGCTGATCGGTATTGCCCAAAGAGACGGAGAGAAAGTAGAGGTCAGTGTACAACCAACCCTATTGCCTGATCATCACCCACTGTCATCAGTCAACAATGAATTCAATGCTGTGTATGTCTACGGTAGTGCTGTGGGAGAAACGATGTTTTATGGACCTGGAGCAGGAAGCCTGCCAACCGCAACAGCTGTTGTTTCGGACTTAGTCGCTGTGATGAAAAACATGCGTCTTGGCGTGAACGGAAGCGGATTTATTGCACCACAATTTGAGAAGAAGATCAAATCATCATCGGAAGTCTTTGCTCAACAATTCTTAAGAATTCATGTCAGAGATCAAGTTGGGGCGTTTTCCCGCATTACGTCTATTTTTTCTGAAAGAGGCATCAGCTTTGAAAAGATCCTTCAACTGCCAGTGAAAGGGCATGATGAGCTTGCTGAAATTGTGATTATTACACATCAGACGTCAGAAGAAGATTTCTCGAATATCCTGCAAAAATTAAACGATCTCGACGTGGTGGTTCAAGTGAAGAGCACGTACCGAGTAGAAGGGAACGGTTTAAGCTGATGAAGTGGAATGGACTCATTGAAGAATTTCAAGAATTCTTACCAGTAAACGAAAAAACACCAAAACTAACATTAAATGAAGGGAATACACCGCTGATTCACCTTGAAAAGCTTTCTGAAAAGCTGGGGATTGAGCTGCATGTGAAGACAGAAGGGGTCAATCCAACGGGCTCTTTCAAGGATCGAGGAATGGTCATGGCAGTCGCAAAGGCAAAAGAAGAAGGCAATGATACGATCATGTGTGCTTCGACAGGAAATACCTCTGCAGCGGCAGCGGCTTATGCAGCTCGCGCGGATATGAAATGTATTGTCATCATTCCAGATGGAAAAATTGCCTTCGGTAAGCTCGCACAGGCGGTTATGTACGGAGCAGAAATCATTGCCATTGACGGCAACTTTGATGATGCACTTAAAATAGTCCGCAGCATCTGTGAAAAAGCGCCGATTGCACTCGTCAATTCCGTCAACCCTTACCGAATTGAAGGACAAAAGACAGCGGCATTTGAAATCTGTGAGCAGCTAGGCTCTGCGCCAGACGTACTGGCTATTCCTGTTGGAAATGCAGGGAATATCACAGCCTACTGGAAAGGATTCAAAGAATATCATGAGCAAAAAGGAACTGGACTGCCTGTTTTGCGCGGTTTTGAAGCAGAAGGTGCAGCAGCCATCGTACGAAATGAAGTGATTGAACAGCCAGAAACAGTGGCAACGGCGATTCGTATCGGGAATCCAGCAAGCTGGAAGCAAGCTGTGGCCGCGGCGGATGAATCAAACGGAAAAATTGATGAAGTCACAGATGAGGAAATTCTTCATGCGTATCAATTGATCGCACGTGAAGAAGGTGTGTTTGCAGAGCCGGGCTCATGTGCGTCTATTGCGGGTGTACTAAAGCAAGTGAAATCTGGAGAAATCAAGCCAGGCAGTAAAGTCGTTGCTGTATTAACAGGAAACGGATTGAAAGATCCGAATACGGCGATTGATATTTCACAAATCAAGCCGGTTACACTCGATGCAGATGAAGATCAAATTCTTGAACACTTAGAAAAGGCCGCACGCGTATGAGTGAAGCCTCCATGCTTTTTTCAATCACAGTACCGGGAAGCACTGCCAATTTAGGACCAGGCTTTGATTCAGTTGGAATGGCGCTCAGCCGCTATTTAAAGCTATCGGTCTATGACCATGATAGATGGCTCTTTGAAGCAGAAACAGATGTCGTGTCTGGTATTCCATCAGGCACTGATAACCTGATTTATCAAACAGCCAAAAAGGTCGCAGATGACTTTGGAAAAACACTCCCGCCTGTTCATGTCAAAGTGTGGAGTGATATTTCATTGGCACGTGGGCTAGGTAGTAGTGCTGCCGCCATCGTGGCCGCCATTGAGCTTGCCAATCAGCTGCTTGAATTAAATATGACCGATGATCAGAAGCTCTTTTTTGCAAGTGAGGTAGAAGGTCATCCAGATAATGCAGGTGCCTCTTTATTTGGTGGTTTACTCATTGGCCTTCATGAAGAAGACAAGACACATGCCGTAAAAGTGCAGCATGTGGATGTAGACGTTGTTGTCGTGATTCCTTTTTACAAGGTTTTGACAAAGGATGCCCGTGATGTCCTGCCAGAGGATTTTTCTTATAAACAGGCGGTTAGTGCGAGTGCTGTGAGTAACGTCCTTGTCGCCGCCTTAATGACGCAGAACTGGCCGCTTGTCGGTGAAATGATGAATAAAGATTTGTTTCATCAGCCTTATCGCACCATGCTTGTTCCAGAGCTGTCAAAGGTGAAGCACATCGCTTCGCTAAAAGGAGCATATGGAACCGCGTTAAGCGGTGCTGGGCCGACGATCCTCACATTAGTTGAAAAAGGAAAGGGAGAAGTGCTGAAAGAGCAGCTTGCCCAAAATTTCCCGCATTGTGAAGTAGATTTGCTGACGGTGCCGGTAGAAGGTGTCGTCGTAGAACATCATCCTATGAATCAAGTGTAGAACGTGTGGTGAATATGCACGTTCTTTTTTATTCTTGTATTGAAGGACAGAAGCAGGGATTATTATTTAGAGGGTCGAACTATTTTTTATGACATAAAAGGGGGAGATAAATTGATGAAGAAATTGATGACAGCAGAAGACGTAACGAAAATTGTTTCTGTGACTCATCCGGTCTATTCGCCAGATGGGAAAAGGGCTTTCTTTACAAAGGTAACGGTGAATGAGAAAAAGAATGATTACAATATCCATTTATGGGTTCGAAATGAAGAAACAGAGGAGCTGTCTCAATGGACATTTGAGGATGGAAAGCATCATCAGCCAGCTTGGTCAAAAGACGGTAAGCAGCTTGCCTTTATTTTTCAGAAGCCAAAAGAAGTCCCTCAGCTCGCACTCATCAACAGCCAAGGAGGCGGCGTGCGTACTTTAACGAATATTCCATACGGGGTATCTCATCCTGTATTTTCGCCTGATGGAGCTTTTATTTACGCGGCTGTATCGTTAAAACAAACAGAATCTGTTAATGATGAAAAAAAGGAGGAGCCAGATGAGTTTGCTCCGGCAGTATATGATGATTTGACCTATAAAGCAGATGGAAGAGGCTTTTTAGATGGACGTCTGACGCAAATTGTACAAGTAGATGTACGTTCAGGAGAGATAGAGACTGTCACCAACGAGCAGCATCATCATATGAATCATGTTGTCTCTCCTTGCGGGAAGTGGCTCGCCTATATTCAATCAAATACGCAGACGCCTTACATAAGTGATGTATGTCTCCTTTCATTAGAGGACGGTACATCTAGCAAAATCACACAATCGACCGGTGCCTACTCCACCGTATCTTTTTCTCCAAATGGAGAAAGCCTTTTGTACATTGGACATGAGGGTGAATTTCAAAATGCAACCTTTCCGTCATTATGGCTGTATGACCTGAAGGAAGAAAAGACCATTCAACTGTCAGAAATGCTCGATATGTATGTGGGCAGCTGTATGGCTGGAGATAGTGTCATGGGTGAAGCCAATCAGCTTCCACAATGGACAAAGGACAGTCAGGGGTTTTATGCGCTTGTTTCTGATCAAGGAAGAACAGGGGTTTATTATTTCTCCATTGAAGGCTTAGCCTATCCAGTTCGACTAGAGGCAGAACACATTACAAACTTCAGCCTTCATCCAGATGAAACAAAAATGCTGATCAGCCGGCTGTCACCCGTCTCACCGAGTGAGTTGTATGAGCTGACTTTAGGTGAATTATCACTAAACCAAATCACCTTCGAGCATGATGCCTTTCTAAAAGAGCATGTCGTATCCGAACCTGAAACATTTTCTTTTCAATCGAAAGAGGGCGACGATGTACATGGCTGGTTCATGAAGCCTTGTCAGATGGAAGAGGGAAAGACATATCCGCTCATTTTAGAAATTCATGGCGGGCCGCATGTGATGTATGGTCACACGTATTTTCATGAATTCCAAATGCTCGCTGCTGAAGGCTATGCCATTGTGTACGTCAATCCTCATGGCAGTCACGGCTACGGACAGATGTTTACGGATCGTGTGAGAGGCAGCTATGGTGACGTTGATTATGAGGATGTCATGCTCGCTGTTGATCACGTGCTGGAAGCCTATGATTTCCTTGATGATACGAGGCTCGGGGTGACAGGAGGCAGCTATGGCGGTTTTATGACCAACTGGATTGTCGGAAAGACAGACCGCTTTCGTGCAGCCGTCACACAGCGGTCCATCTCGAACTGGATTAGCTTTTATGGCATTAGTGATATCGGCTATTTCTTTACAAGGTGGCAGATTGATGGGGACATTTATGATTCGATCGATAAGCTATGGGATCGTTCGCCGTTAAAGTATGTGAAACAAGTGAACACGCCGCTCCTCATCCTGCACAGTGACGAAGATTATCGATGCCCAGTCGATCAAGGAGAACAGCTTTTTGTGGCATTGAAGGAGCTTGGGAAAGACACAAGATTGGTCAAATTTCCGAAGGCGTCTCATGAATTATCCAGAAGCGGTCACCCGGCGCAGCGTATTCAAAGACTGACCTTTATTCAAGAATGGTTTAGAGACAAGTTATCCTAATAAAAAAATGACCCAAATTGGGTCGCTCAGCATGAAGACAAACCCTCGTTGTCAGTCCTGCGTGCTGGTGCTCACGAATATGAAATTCGCCCCGCGCCAGTACTTGGCCTTCCTAGACTTCATATCATGCTGAAAAGAAGACAAAGGGATAAAATCAAAATCATTTTAGCCCTTTGTCAATCATGACAAAACGACCCAAATCGGGTCGTTTTCATGTCATATATGAATTAGAAAACCTGTTCAACTTCTACAACGCCAGGCACTTCTTCTAATAATGCTCGCTCAATACCGGCTTTCAGTGTAATGGTTGAACTTGGACAGCTGCCGCATGCACCAAGAAGACGTAATTTGACAATGCCATCTTCAATGTCTACAAGCTCACAGTCTCCACCATCACGTAATAGAAATGGACGAAGTTTGTCCAGTACTTCTTGTACTTGGTCTTTCATTTCGACTTCAGTCATTAGATATAATCGCTCCTTTCACAACATATCACCATTATATTCATCTGGACAATAAAAATCTATTGATTGGTTTCAAAGTTTCCTTCTCATTATAGCACAATCTCATCTTGAAACAAAAAGTGAATTTGACTTTTTTCATACAGAAAATTCAGCTAAAATAAAGAAAGAAAGGGGGCTTTCAAATGAACCAAACCGTTGATCTTTATGTATATGGAAGAGATGTACTGTGCGCTAGCTGCGTGAATCTGCCTTCTTCAAAAGATACATTTGAGTGGTTAGATGCAGCATTAAAACGAAAATATCCGAATCAGCTGTTTCGCATCACATATATTGATATCGAGCACCCGCCAGAAAACGAACGCCAAAAAGAATTGTCTGAACGAATTCTTGATGATGAATTCTTCTATCCGCTTGTCCTAGTCGAGGATCAAATTGTTGGAGAAGGCAATCCCAAATTAAAAGACATTTATCAAGAAATGGAGAAATACGGGTACACTGAGAACAGTGAATAAGCTGTTCCTTTTTATATCAAAAGGAACGTTTGTTTGATTGTGATGAAATGAAAGGAGAGTGGGCATCATGAATTATTTACTGATACAATCTCTTCATCAGCAAATACCAATTGACATGATTTATATGAAGAAAAACGGAGAGTGCACAAAGCGAAAAATCATTATACACCGTCAAACGGAATAGCTATACAAGCGTATTGTTAATCGAACAAAACAAAACGAACATTTCGTAAAGGCTGCATTCTTGCCCTTGCTCCTATCAAATTGTCCAATTCATCGGCACATGCCGTTTCATAAGAAAAAGCTCCTTCGTCAGGAAGAAGCTTTGAGAAAAAATTCACATGATTTTAGCCATTGTGATGCTTGTACATCCATAAAAGTCCAGATTTTAAGAGTCTTGGAACACGGCCTACTAGTGGACGATCCGCAACTAAGCCAAAACCAGCTTTTTTTCCTAAAGAACCTAATACACCTTTTAGCTTAAACTGCGGGTAAGCCTCAGGAAGCGGCTCGTTTTTCCAGCGTTTTTGTAGAGATTGGACAATTTGCTCTGCCTGTGCCTCGGCAAGCTGTGCACTTGGAGCATGCGGTAGACTTGCGCAATCACCAACGACATATACATGCTCATCTCCAGGGAGATTATGATGAGGAGTTAAGACGACGCGGCCTTGAACGTCTTTTTCAACCTCCATCTCTCGTACTACTTTACTTGGCTGAATTCCTGCTGTCCACACAATGACATCTGCTTCAATCTCATCGTCATGGTTGTAAACCACACCTTCTTCAACCTTCGTAATATTGGCGCAGTTAATGATTTTCACTTCGTTTTCTTCAAACCATTTCTGCACATATAAACTTAATCTTTTTGGGAAGCTTGATAGAATCAGTTCTCCGCGGTCAAAAAGAATAATGTTTAAATCAGCTCGGCTTTCTCGCAGTTCACTGGCTAGCTCTACCCCGCTCAGTCCAGCACCGACAATGCCAACCGTTGCGCCTGCGCTTAAATTGTTTAATTTGTTGTATGCAAGCCTTGATTGATCAATGGTTTGAATGCTGTATGTATGTTCTTTTGCACCAGGGACATTGTGGTACTTGTCCTCACATCCTAATCCGATGACCGTGTCGTCATATGGAGTAGGTTCACGGTCGCTGAATAAGATCTGTTTGTTTTCAATATCAATTTTTTCTACTTCCCCATATTGAATATCCAGCTTCGGATGCTCTGGAAAGGATACTCGAATGTGATGATCAGAGATCGTTCCAGCAGCAAGTGCATAATATTCTGTTTTTAAACAGTGGTAAGGATTTCGATCAATTAATGTGATAGTAACATCATCAGGTAATTGATTTGGCAATAAGCGGTGGAGAACCCGCATATTTCCGTAACCTCCGCCGATCAAGACTAAATTTTTCATGACGATTCTCCTTTTCCCCCTAGACATTGAAAAACACTTGCACTAAAAAATTTTAAGTTAAAATGCCAAATAAAATTATATCGAATTTACTTTGAAACCTCAATAATTGTTTCAAAATAACCTACATATTCATTCATTCGTCCTAAATAGTAAAACATTTTAGAGGAATAGGCGTAACGCTTTAGGGGAAGCTCATGTTTTGACTAATAAAAGGAATTTCGGTAGGATGGTAAGGCAATGTGAGGTGAAGCACAGTGTTTCCACTGATTGAATTTTGTGTAAGTAATCTTGCACAAGGGTCTCAAGAAGCAAAAGAGAAGCTTGAAAAAGACCCAAACCTAGATGTAATGGAATACGGCTGTTTAAGCTACTGTGGCAAATGTATGGACTCCCCATTTGCGCTTGTGAATGGAGAATTTGTTTCAGGAGAAAATGCAGAGCAGCTAGTCGAGCGAATTTATGCTTTTATAGAGGAAAATGACATGTTTTAAATGCACCACATGGGTCATGAGGTGCATTTTTTCACACTTCCATCTTCCATTTTTAAGGAGGAGAATGTATAGAAAGCGCCTCCAATATGTTATGCTAATAAAATATCATCAACATGAAGCATCACACAAGAGAAAAAGAGGCATATGCATAATAAAAGCCCTTTGCCATGGCAGCAAAGAGCTTTTATGTATGAAAAACGGGGGATGATAAGATTGTCTCCTGAATCGACTCCTTTTATACTATAAAGAAACAACATTTTTGGAGGACGCTCATGACATCATTTCAATTTACGAAAATGCACGGACTAGGAAATAATTATATATACGTCAATCAGATGAAGGAACAGCTTCCAGAAGAGAAGCTATCAGAAATAGCCATCCGCGTTTCTTCTGTTTACACAGGAATTGGTTCTGATGGAATGATCCTCATCTGCCCATCAGATGTTGCACCTGTGAAAATGCGCATCTTCAACAATGATGGATCAGAGGGGAAAAATTGCGGTAACGGGCTACGCTGCGTCGCAAAATATGTGTATGAGCATCAGATGGTGACAGACACGACGTTTCAGATTGAGACATTATCAGGACTCGTCAAAGCAACTGTCCATGTACAGAATAATCAGGTTCATTTAGTCACAGTGGATATGGGGACACCTCGTTTTGAAAAAGAAGCGATGCCGATGCTGGGCGAGCAAGGCAGCACAACGATCAATGAGGTGCTTGACTTTGGCACTGCTAGTTTGAATGGGACGGCTGTTTCAATGGGTAACCCGCACATCGTTTTCTATTTAGAGGACATTGAAAAGGCCCCGCTCGATTCACTTGGACCGATCATCGAAAAGCACGAGATGTTCCCAGAAGGGGTCAATGTGGAATTTGTTGAACTCGTCAGTGAAACGGAGCTGCATTTCCGTGTGTGGGAAAGAGGATCAGGGATTACCCAAGCCTGTGGAACGGGTGCTTGCGCTGCGGCCGTATCAACGATTGTGAATGGACATGGGAAAAAGGAAACGGACATGACGGTTCACCTAGCAGGTGGAGATCTTATCATTCGCTGGAAGGACAATGACCATGTGCTAATGACAGGACCTGCTGAAACGATTTGTGACGGCAAGTTTTACCTCTAAACCATTTATTTGAGAAAAGGCATCATCATGTTTATAATTGAAAAGAAACATCCAGTCAAAAGGAGGGATGATCATGAGTACACCAGTCACAATTACAGAAGCTGCTGCGTTGCAGATTAAAGATATGATGAAAGAGCATGAAGAAGAAAATGCGTTCCTTCGAGTGGGAGTAAAAGGTGGCGGTTGCAGCGGTCTTTCATACGGCATGGGCTTTGACCATGAAGTAGCGGAGAAAGACACACAGTTTGAACAGCACGGCATACAGGTCCTTGTCGACTCCGAAAGCCTTGATATCATGAACGGAACCATCATTGATTTCAAACAATCACTAATGGGGGGGGGTTTCACCATCGACAATCCAAACGCCATCGCCTCATGCGGATGCGGCTCTTCTTTTAGAACAGCCACGAATACCGGTACGCCTGAGGAGTGTTAAGGGTTTAGTATCGATTAATTTTGTAAGTCCATATTTAAGACCTCCTCAAATAGATCATTAAATCGAGGAGGTTTTTTGCTATTCTTTAAAGATGCCAAAACTCAACTAGATTATGAAACAAACTCGTTAGGTGAGATGTGTGTAAAATATATCACATTAGGCTTTTTTATGATGATTTACGAAAAAGCAACTGTTGAACGGGCATCATAATGAAAAAAAACCTCTGGTAAAGTTACTTAATTAGAAAATAGTTCGCAATTTCTTAGTATTTCATCTGTACCAAGTAAGGTAGCTTCTTTAATCCCTACATGATTGTTCTTCATGAAAGATTGTACAGCTGATAGCCTACTGCATAACCTGCAAAGGGTGATAATCCGACAGGTTGATACCCTTGTTCTTTGGCAATGAGATCACCAAACATATAACTGCTGACCTCAGCGAATCCTTTCGTATGTAAAGCGTCTTTTATCACTTCTTTTGAATAGTCTAAGTCCTGTTTATCAAAAGAAGTAACCCAAGGTCCTAAAAGTTGTTCCCCATAAAGTTCTTTTGCAAATGATTCAGCTAAGCCCTCTATCACTATGTAATCCCCAACTGTTACGTTTCCATGATCCCAATCAAAATATGAAAAACGGATATTATGATGGAATTCATGTGCAATGACGGTAGGAATTCTTGGGATATTATAAGGGCTTGGATAAATTGATACTTGGATAAAGCCTGGAATGCCTCCAAAGCCACAATATCCTTTTTGTCGTTCAAGCTTTTTCGGATCAGCTATATATAGGCCAAATCTCAATTCATCAGTATTTATATGAAGGTTGTGTTTTTTTATATAATCCATACAATTGTTCAAAGTATGATTAACGGTTTGAAGAGCTTGAATTTCTTCTAAACTGTCTAATGCCTGTCTCCTATTTTTTGTATCTAATACATCAAGATAGCCAAGCATATTGGTCGCCATTAAGACATCATAGCCATTAGGCTGTTTAGCTTTTAACGGGACATTTATCATATTCCACATCTTTTCAAAAGGTTTCATCATGGTGTACCGAAAAAAATGTTCTTTATTTTCTTTCAGCGAAAATAACTTTTTATATTGTTCAATTGTATCCTCAATGATGATTTTCATCGTTATGACCTCTTTTATGATGATTAGTAAAAACTTTCATCGCTTCACACATGAATGATGCCAAGCTTTTACCATATCGATCTATATATTTTGTAAAACGTTCATCTTGCATATAGAGTTGACCTAATCCACAAAATGCATCAAGAGAGTAATGACTAAAGTTTTCGTTTAAAAAGTCATACCATTCTTTGATGGCGGATTGTACTTCTTTGGATTGCGTAGGGAGATTGCGTAGGGACGCTAAGTGATGAAAGATCCTATCCCATCTCGCAGATACATCACGTTGTTCCTCATTGGACAATCGACTTAATTTTAAGTTCATGTCATCAATGGAGTGATTCCCCCAACGACAACGAGCTTCTTCTTCATATTGATTGAGTTTCATGTTCATTCCCTCGAACCTCTCTTTATTTGTCAGGTGAATTTCTCCCGATATATGTTTTAATGTTTTATCGATATGTTCAATCATTTTATCGAGTTTATTTCGTTTCTCTATCAACATTTTTCGTTGTAAGGTAAATGCTTCCTTCCTGTCAAAGGAAGGGCTATCCATCATTTTTTTGATTTCCTTCAAGGTAAATCCAAGTTCTCTGAAAAATAATATCTGCTGTAATGTTTCAAGGTTTTCTTCTGAATAGAGCCGATAACGAGAATCAGTGACTTCTTTTGGTGTCAACAAACCAATTTGGTCGTAATGATGAAGTGTACGAATACTAATATCAAACAATTCAGCGACTTCTTTTACTTTCATGTCAAGCACATCTCCTTATAGTACCTACTATAAAGTATGACGTTACGTTAGGGTCAATAAAAAGTTCATGACCCTATCTGTTGTTCGAAATGTGTATAGGATCAAATTACCATTTCACGGTTTTTTGAAGTCTTGTGTATATGTTTATCCTGTAAGAATCAGTAGTTCTTCTGTGACATTCATAAAGAGATATAAATCGTTAATTTTGTTACAGCTTGTCCTCACAACTGGCTATTTCCACACGAAAAGAGTATCATGATAACCAAACAGAAACTGTATTCAGGAAAGAGGTTGCTGAGGATTGAGTGAACAAATCAATTGCAGAAACTGTCATGAACTCATTCCGTATCGTTCAAAAACGTGTCCAGCTTGCGGGATAGACAAGCCGCTTCCGAAAAAGGAACGTGTGAAGGATCGGGTAATTTTGGTTGTGGCAGGGATTGTTGTGGTGCTGCTTGCTGCAATGGTACTTGGAATGGCGAATGCCTATATTGGGGTTTTTCAATAAACGAAAAAGGAGTTCCGTGGGTGGAACCCCTTTTTTTCATCCGTCCTTATTTGTTTTCAAATAAGCTTGTGGAGTGAAGAGGCTGTACACGGGCTTTCGGGTCCATGTACGCTTTTGCGTTGTTCACAGCAGTTGGTGCTTCACCAAATCCGCTTGCAATCAATTTGACTTTCCCTTCATATGTACAGATGTCTCCTGCCGCATAGAAACCTTCGATATTTGTTTCCATTGTGGATTTAACCACGATAGAGTTCTTTTCGATGTCAAGGCCCCATTGTTTGATTGGTCCAAGGGAGGAAACAAAACCGAAGTTGACGATCACATCGTCCACATCAAGCACTTGCTTTTTATCGCCTTTGACTTCTTCAAGCACAATTTGTTCAATGCGGTCTTCGCCAATAAGCTCAGTTGGCACAAATGGTGTCAGTACATTGACTTTCGAGTTGTGCAAGTTTTCTACACTGTGCTCATGTGCACGGAATTTATCACGGCGGTGAATTATCGATATTTCTTTTGCGATTGGTTCAAGCATGAGTGCCCAGTCCACCGCAGAGTCTCCACCACCTAGAACAGCGACACGTCTGCCAGCAAATTGGTTCAAGTCATTGATGAAGTAATGAAGGTTCGTTCCTTCAAATGATTCTGCTGCATTTAGTTCAAGCTTTCTCGGTTGGAATGCACCGTTACCAGCTGTAATGATGATCGTTTTAGAATAATGAACTTCTTGATTTGTGACGAGTTTAAAAATACCATCTGCCTGTTTTTCAACCGTTTCTACAGCTTGCTCTAAGCAAATGGTTTGATCAAATTTATCCATTTGTTCCTTTAAATTATCAACTAATTCTTGTGCGCGGATTTTTGGGAAACCAGCCACATCATAAATGTATTTTTCAGGGTAAAGAGCGGATAGTTGACCGCCGAGCTGAGGAAGGCTTTCAATGATTTTCACACTCGCCTGTCTCATGCCTCCGTAAAACGCAGTAAACAATCCAACTGGGCCGCCCCCGATAACGGTAATGTCATATACCTTAGAATCTTCTTGCATTCCTTAATCCTCCCAAATGAAAATTGTTATCACTATATCATATCATACCACATATCGTTGTTTGACTTGTTTTGAAAAACTTGTCGTTTTTTGATGCAGGTGCTTTGACAAATAAAAAAAGTGAGAAAGATCGTTTATCATAAGGATTTTCAGTTTAAAGCCTTGAAAAAAGAAGCAGAACTCGCTATTATTGTTAAGGGAACTAAATATTAATTTTTTATGAATTTTTGTCGGATACGGTCAAATGCTTTCGTTTTTTGTAGGTGAAAGTTCAGATTTTCACATACTTATTTTTTGTTTCAATTTCATAAAATGCCGGAAAGCGGTTGAGAATAATGATATGTAATTCTTTATCCGTTTTACAGCAAATTTAAAAAAGGTGGATGTGATTCCAGTGAATAAACCGAAAATCGTTGTATTAGGTGCAGGTTATGGCGGATTAATGACAGTAACACGATTAACAAAACAGCTTGGCACAAATGATGTAGACATTACTCTTGTGAACAAGCATAATTATCATTACGAAACAACATGGCTACATGAAGCAAGTGCAGGTACACTTCATCATGATCGCTGTCGTTATCAAATTAAAGATGTAATTAACAGTTCCCGAGTCAACTTTGTCCAAGCAACAGTTGAGAGCATTGATAAGGAAGCGAAGAAAGTTTTGACATCAGATGGCGAACTTTCTTATGACTACCTTGTTGTAGCGCTTGGTGCTGTTCCTGAAACATTTGGTATTGCAGGACTTAAAGAATATGCCTTTTCAATCTCTAACATCAACTCTGCTCGTCAGCTTCGTGAGCACATTGAGCTTCAATTTGCGACATATAATACTGAAGCTGAAAAGCGTCTAGAGCGTTTGACAATCGTTGTCGGCGGTGCGGGCTTCACAGGTATTGAGTTCCTTGGTGAGCTTGGAAACCGTGTGCCTGAGCTTTGTAAAGAGTATGATATTGATCAAAAAGAAGTGCGTATTATCTGTGTAGAAGCTGCGCCAACAGCTCTTCCTGGATTTGATCCTGAATTGATCGACTATGCGATGAACTACCTTCAAGGTAAAGGTGTTGAGTTCAAAATCGGTACAGCGATCAAAGAATGTACGCCTGAAGGCATCATTGTTGGGAAAGACGATGATACAGAAGAAATCAAAGCAGCAACTGTTGTTTGGGCTGCAGGTGTACGCGGCAACCCAATCGTTGAAGAAGCTGGATTTGAAAACATGCGCGGCCGCGTAAAAGTGTCTCCGGATCTTCGTGTACCTGAGAACGACGATGTATTCATCATTGGTGACTGTTCATTAATTATCAATGAAGAAATCAACCGTCCATACCCACCAACAGCACAAATTGCGATGCAACAAGGTGAAACAGTGGCGAAAAACCTTACAGCGCTTGTGAAAGGTGGTACACTTGAAAGCTTTATGCCAGACATCAAAGGAACAGTTGCTTCTCTTGGTGAACACGACGGTGTAGGTGTTGCGTTTGGTAAAAAACTCCAAGGTACAAAAGCTTCTGCAATGAAGAAAATCATCGACAACCGTTCTTTATTCATGGTTGGCGGACCAGGACTTGTTCTGAAAAAAGGAAAGTTCAAACTCTTCTAAACATCAATAGACGAAAACGTGTATCCTCGTGATACACGTTTTTTTTATGAAATAGGGAATATTTTCTCACTTGGTACTGGACAGAAAAATGTGTTATGATAAATTATCAGAAAATTTAGATTAAAGGAGCGAGCAATATAAATACACAAACAAAAGAAAAAAATTCAACTTGTCAATATTGTTCAGGGAAAGGGTATTTTCAGCTATTGCTCGGCGGATCAGAAACATGTGAGGAATGTAAAGGGACAGGAAAGAAGCATTAATCCAACTGTTTTTTCCATTGATTGACTTCATCTCTATTTCCAAGTTAAACTAATGATGGGATATTTGGGGGTGAAGATGAAGTGATCAGTTTACCAGTCGTTATCATTTCAGTTATTTTATTTTTCGTGTTATTCTTCGGCATTGGATTTTTGCTGAATATGCTGCTAAGAATGTCATGGATTATGGCAATTTTATATCCAATTGTATGCCTTTTCATTATCAATAATCAAAAGATGGTGACCTATGTAAGAGAGCCAGACACCGCCTTTTCAGGAATAGGAGACCGCATTGTATCACTTGCTGCGGCAGATATCATTATTTTATTGAGCGGTCTGATTGGTGCGATTGCATCAGGATTTGTCATCAATGCACTTCGAAAAAGAGGCTATCAAATGTTTTAACTCACTTGTTGTCCAGCAAGTGGGTTTTTTTGTTTCTCCTTTGCATAGTTTCCATTTTGTTTGGAAACAAATAGATGGGTAGAGGAGTGACAAATAGAGATGAAAACATGGATGAAACGATTATTCATGACTGCCCTTTTTATACTTGCATTGATGACAAGTTTTACGGGCATATCTGGAGTAGAACCAAGTGATCTAGTTGCATGGGTAAAAGAGATCGATGCTGGGAAGCAAGTGTCTTCTTTTTTTCATAATCAAAAGAGACAGACGATGGCGGTCAAAAGCGATGACTTGCGATCTGTTTCCCTTGAAGAAGCGTTTAATTGGAATGATTATCCGAAGCAAAAGGTTGTCGCCACAGGCTATACAGCAGGTGTGGAATCAACAGGCAAGACAAAGGAACATCATGCATATGGCATTACATATTCAGGAGTCAAAGTGAAACGTGATTTATATTCAACAGTGGCAGCGGACCCTTCTGTCTTTCCAATTGGCACCGTGCTGTTTATCCCAAACTACGGCTACGGAGTGGTCGCAGATACTGGGAAAGCCATTAAAGGACATAAGCTTGATTTATATTATGAAACCGTTGATGATGTGTATAGAGAATGGGGTAAAAAAGTGCTCGATGTCTATATTATTAAAAAGGGAGAAGGGACGTTAACGGAAAAGGACTTAAATCAGCTAAATGAAGCAGAATCCATGCAAGTTTTTCGTCAGCAGTTTCAAGCGAATAAAGAATAAAAAAGCTTTGGATCTCAAAAGGTCCAAAGCTTTTTCGCTTCTACATGAAGTAATAATCTAAGATGAGTGTCAGCAAAATCCCTGTTAAGCCGCCGAAGAAGACTTCAATCGGCTTATGGCCTAGAAGCTCTTTCAATTTCTTTTGCTTCTCTTTTTCTCCTGCATTCGGGAAATTCTTTGCTTCGGCAACAAATCGGTTAAAATCTGTCACCAGCTTGTTGAGAACAGTAGCCTGTTCTCCTGCCTGTCTGCGAACACCTGTCGCATCAAACATCGTAATAATGGCAAAGATGGCAGAAATGGCAAAAGTCGATGTACCTAGCCCGTGCTCTAAAGCCACTGCTGTTGAGAGTGCTGTTACTGCTGCCGAGTGTGAACTTGGCATTCCGCCAGTGCTTGTAATGAGCGACCAATCTAGTCGTCTAGAAACGATAAATTGAATGGGAACTTTTACAAATTGCGCAAAAAAGATGGCTGCAAGGCTGGCAAGTAGCGGAAAATTCGTCAGTACGCTCATGAAAAAGAAACATCCTCTCTGTAAGAAAAAATATCGTGCGAAATGATTGACTGTTTATCCTAGTAAGATAAAAAAATGATTGCAGTAAAAATGGTTGCCAAATCCATGTTCATTATAACATTAAAGAAAGTAGATGTAGAACGTGGAGGACATGGACAGACTGCTATGAATCCTCGTCGCTTTTTCATGATGCCCTTCCGTGTGTAAAATTATAAATGTTCATCAAGTGAAGACAGACTGGCAATGATCGTATAGGCACGCAAATTTTGATATAATAGAAGTTCCAATGTGAAAAATGGAGTTCATTGAAGGAGCGTGTGATAAATATGTTTTTCTCGACAAATGAGTTGCAACATAAAGATACACTGGCCATCGGACTTTTTCAAAAGAGCCAATTATCAGGAAAAGCAAAAGAAATGGATGAATTACTTGAAGGAAGAATCACCGAATTATTAAAAGAAGGCGATATTTCATCAAAAAGAAATCAGCTTTTGACATTTTTCCCTTCCCCTGAAACAGGCATCAAACGCATTTATTTTGTCGGACTTGGGAAGGAATCAGATTACACGTTTGAAGAAGCAAAAGAAGTCTTTGCGCATTTATTTAAAAAGCTCCATCAAGATAAAAAGCAAGCGGTTTCGGTCTTGCTTGATACGTTTGTAGGAAGGGATATGCCTGTCCATGATGCAGCACATGCCCTTTCTGAAAGCTGCCTCTTAGCTACATATGAATTACAAGATTTTAAACATAAAACCAATGAACCAGATCGTTTTATCGAATTTGTATATGCAACGACAGAACATGATACAGCTGAAATTCAGGCTAGTCTGAAAGTAGGCGAAGTCTACGGGCAATCAGTCAATTCGGCTCGCACACTTGTGAATATGCCGCCGAACATGCTGACATCCTCTGATCTTGCTTCCTATGCTGCAGAGCTTGCGTATAAATACGAATTTGAGATTGAAATTTTAGATAAAGAACAAATGGAAGATCTCGGGATGGGCGGTATTTTGGCCGTCAATAGAGGCTCAACAGAACCACCAAAACTTATTGTGTTGAAATATCAAGGCAAAGAAGAATGGACAGATGTCATCGGCTTCGTCGGTAAAGGCATCACGTATGATACAGGTGGATATTCATTAAAGCCAAGAGCGAGTATGATTGGCATGAAAACCGATATGGGAGGCTCGGCTTCTGTTTTAGGAGCGATGGAAATTATTGGTGAACTTCGCCCGGAACAAAATGTGATTGCTGTCATTGCCTCAACAGATAATATGATTTCGGCAGATGCAATAAAGCCGGATGATGTGATTGTGTCACTGAGTGGTAAAACAATCGAAGTGCTCAACACGGATGCAGAAGGCCGCCTCGTGTTAGCAGATGGGGTGACGTATGCGAAGCAGCATGGTGCCTCTGTCCTTGTGGACGTTGCGACATTAACAGGCGGGGTCATTGTGGCGCTTGGGAATGAGACAACAGGTGTTATGACCAATAATGATGAACTGTATGCTCAGTTTAAAGAGGCTTCAGAAGAATGCGGTGAAATGATTTGGCAGCTGCCAATCACAGAAAAAGATAAAAAACGAGTACGAAACAGCAAAATGGCTGACCTCAATAACTCACCAGGTCGTGATGGTCATGCGATCATGGCGGGTGCTTTTATTGGTGAATTCGCTGAGGGCACCCCATGGGTCCACTTAGATATTGCAGGAACAGCGACAACTGAAAAACCTTCATGCTTTGGACCAACAGGGGCAACAGGCGTGATGGTCAGATCATTAGCGACATTTGTGGAACGATTTGAAGCAAAAAAATAAAGAAAAGGGCTCTGCCAGATGGGACTGACCCCCTAAGATGAGACAAATAAAAAACACCTTCAAGTTTGAAAACGGACCGTTGTGATCCGAAATAAAACATGGAGGTGTTTTTTCTATGGGGACAAGAGTGAGTTATCCAGTTGAAGT
>NZ_JBAWSW010000035.1:0-25474 GCF_037104745.1 Bacillus sp. FJAT-53060 | reverse complement strand
AATTCTTTAGAATAGTGTTGAAATTGTTGTCCCTTTCTAGCCATAAAAAATCCCCTCCAAGTATAGTGTAACAGCCAAGATATGTTCTTGGGCTTTTTACACTGTCTACTTAGAGGGGATAATATCAGGGTGCAGTCCTTTTAAATTTTTGACATTGGGTTAAAATGATCTTTATTTTAGCCCTTTGTTTCATTACATCATATTTTCTAAAATAAGTGCTTTTTCCTGTTTTGAAATAAATGCTCGCTGCGTAAAGACGCGATACTCATTTTCTCTTGTTTTATCTAAAATGGCCTTATAAAAATGAGCAGCTGCTTTTACTGGCACACGTGAATAAAGAGGGAATTCATGAAGATGGTCAAAAAATTCCTCATAGTACGCCTCTGCCTCAAAGGCAATATATTCCCATACGTGCTGGAATGCTTGATTGACGACCCCTTCTTGCAATTCTTTCTCTGTATACCCAAATTGATTCATCACTTGTTTTGGCAAATAAATGCGATCTCTTTTAGCCTTATCCTCGCCAATATCACGAAGGATATTGGTCAGTTGCATGCCAATACCTAGCGAAATCGCTGCTTCTTTTAGCTGTTCCTTTTTACGCGGCGCAATGAACGGAAGCAGCATTAATCCAACTGTACTTGCGACATGATAGGAATAGATGAGTAGTTCATCTAACGTTTCATACCTTTGTTGCTCTAAATCCATTTCCTGTCCTCGCAGCAGGTCGCGGAACGGAGCTTCATCCATAGGGAACTCTTGAAATGTATGCTCTAGCGCCACCCACATTGGATCATTACGGTCTACCTCACCATGTAAGAAACGATCAAACGCCTGCTGAAAGGAAGCTAGCTCCTCCTTTGGTGAAGGAGACTCATCTACAATGTCATCCGCTCTTCGGCAAAAGGAATAAACGGCCCAGACAGCCTGTCTTTTCTTTTTAGGCAGCATGGAAAAGGCACGGTAAAACGTTTTAGAATGTGTTTGTATGGTCTCCTCACATACTTTCAATGCTGTTTGTACATCAACCACTTAGCTTCACTTCCCTTCTGTCGTTCAAATCCTTTAGTAGCACAGAAGCCATGAGCTTCGCACTTTGCATCACGATGGGTACCCCTCCGCCAGGGTGGATGGAGGCACCTACCGCATAAAGATTGTCTGTCTCTGCCACCTTCACTTGCGGGCGAAAGACACCTGATTGGAACAAATTAGGCGCAAGCCCAAAGCTCCCCCCCTCAAACAATCCCTCTCGCATTGAATCCTCAGGTGTTCTTACTTTTTTCCACACAATCGACTCTCTCAATTTCGGAAAGCCTCTTTTCTCAAGACGATCTATCATTTGATCAACAAAGTCTGTCTCCTCTGCCCAGTTGATATGATCTCCTGATGGAACAGGAATCAGCATATAAAGGACACTACAACCTTCTGGAGCAAGAGATGGATCAATGATTGATGGATGAAATGTATAAAAAGATGGATCTTGAGGGACCGTTTTCGTTTGAAAAACCGCTTTCATATGCTGATCAAAGTGTTCTCCCATAAAAAATTGATGAACAGGTGCTTGATGGTACACCTTGTTTAATCCTAGATATACTATCACGCAGCCACAGGATGGAACGTATTTACGCCGGTCTTGTTCATGTAAACCAAGCTGTTTTAGCGCCGCTGGATAATCTCCATTTATGACAAACGCATCGGCTGCTATATGTTCATCATTTACTTTTGCCCTAACAGCCCGTTTCCCCTCAAACTCCAATTGCACTACTTCTTCATTTCGTCTTACATGCACCCCCATCTCTAGTAGTCGTTTCTCCAATATATCAACTAAACTGGCATATCCGCCTTTTAAATAGTAAATTCCGTGTGCAAGCTCACTATATGAAACAAGCGAATAAATCGCAGATGCTTCATACGGGTTTCCACCGACATAGAGGGTTTGAAGTGCGTATGCATCTCGCAAGCGTTCATCTGAGAAGTATTTTTTTAGAGCACTTTGAACCGTTCGGTATGCTTTTAATTTCATCAAAATCTTCATGTTTGCTTTTGTAAAAAATGTACGTTTTTCATGAAACGATTTTTCTAAAAAAGCTTGCTGCCCTTCTTGAAACTGATCCGTCATTTCTTCCATAAATTTCAGAAACCCTTGATCTTCCTTTGGAAACACACGTCTGATTTCTTCAAGCTGACGAAGCCCCTCAAAGTATTTCGTATAGGAGGTTCCATCCTGATATTGAATCGTGTACAGCGGATCAAGCTGCAACAGATCAAGAGATGTTTCGTCAATTCCTACCTCATGTAAAATCCCTTTTAACATATCAGGAAGCAGGACAATAGTCGGACCTTCATCTACTTTAAATCCTTTCTCACGTACAAAAGCAAGTCTCCCTCCAAGCCGTTCATTTTTTTCGACAAGGGTAACATCATGTCGAGCTTGTTTTAAATAAAGCGCTGAGATCATTCCGCCAATACCGCCACCTGCGATCAATATATGTTTTATCATGAGGCGCTCCCCTTTTCGTGATGTGGTATCATTTTGCGCATATGTTTCTCTTTTGAAAGAATAGCATTTGTCGTGATTCGTGCTGATTCTAAAATAGTTGGCAGCCCGCTTCCTGGGTGTGTTCCCCCTCCAACAAGCCAGCAGTTCTTCAATTCATCAAATTCATTATGCGGCCTTAGCACCATCATCTGCGAAAGCTGGTGACCGAGGTTAAATGTTGACCCTTCATACACGTAAAGATCTTCCTCCCAATGTTTCGGAGTGATCATCCTCTCGACTTCTATATGCTGTCTAATATTTTTAAAGCCACTTTTTCGCTCCAGCGTATCTAGCACAAGTTCTCTGAATTCATCTTGATGCGCTTCCCAGTCAATACCACTTTGATTATTGGCAACTGGTGCTAAAACGTAAAGAGCTGACTTTCCTTTTGGCGCAAGCGAGTCATCTGTCACACTTGCATTTTGAATATAGATAGACGGGTCATCTGGCAGCTCATACGTTTTGGTAATTCCTTTGACGAATTTTACGTAATCATCCGAAAAAACGATCGTATGATGCGGCTCGTCATACATTGTATCTAATCCTAAATACAGCATAAAGGTGGAGCAAGAGAATTTTTTCTTTTTCAATTTCTTCTCGCTATATTTCTTTAAAAGACCTGGCTCTACAAGCTTCGTCATCACATGAGCAAAGTCTCCATTTACGACAACCTCATCTGCCTGTATTTCTCCCCCAGATTCTAAGCGAATGCCCTTCACTTTTTTGCCTTCAGTCAGCAACTTTTCGACTCCAGATGACAGATGAATGCTTGCTCCAGATTCAACAGCCGCCTTTGCCATCGCTTCTGACAGCTGATTCACACCGCCCTTGGGGTGAAAAACGCCTGTATCATGCTCCATAAACGAAAGGATTGAGAACGCACCTGGGCATTCCCAAGGTGACATTCCTAAATACTTTGATTGAAACGTAAATGCATATTTCACCGATTCATGCGAGAAATAGTCTGATAGCACATCATATAAGCTCTTATTTAATGAAAGCTGTGGAAGTGCTCTGATGACCTTCGGACGCAAGTAATGATGAAAACGGTCCATTTTACTTTGTAAAATTGGTTTAAATCGGTCCATTTTTCGCTTTGTCTCGTTCATAAATCGTAAATAACCATCTCCCTGACCAGGTGCAAAGGCTTCTAACCGTTTGTACATTTCGTCTCGATCTCGAATTATATCAAGCTTCTCGTCTTGAAAGATCAATCTATACATTTCTTTTAATTCAATAACATCAATATAGTCATAAAGATTTTTGCCAGCAAAGGTGAACAGCTCCTCTGCAATATGAATCATGCTGAGAAAGGTAGGACCTGTATCAAACGTGAAATCACCAAGTTGAAACTTAGAGTTACGTCCGCCAACAAAGGGCTGTTTTTCATATACAAGAACGTCATGTCCTTTGCTTTGTAGCATCATAGCTGCCGCAAGGCCTCCTGGTCCTGCTCCGATCACAATGATTTTCATTATCCTTTTTCCTCCAAATTAATTCACTTTAAGTTCATTATAAAAATGAGGAATGTTAGATCAACTTTTGATGTAATCTAAAACTCATGTTATGAGCCGACTCCCTTTCAACAAGTGCAAGAAAGCCGACTCTTTGTTATGCGTCTATATCAATTCGATATGTTTCAAACCAATGATGAATCTGCGCCAGATGGGCGATCAGTTGCGGACCCTTCATTAATTGGCCATACCAAGGAACTTGAAAGGAAGCTCCTTCCGTTTCAATCAGCCGTTTCAATTGTTGTGGATCTAAAAACTCGTGAAGCACAGAATCCTTTTGTGCAAGGCAATCTGTTAACATCTCTTTTACTGCCTGGGTATAGTCTGGATGATGTGTTTTTGGGTAAGGACTTTTCTTGCGATAGAGCACTTCATTCGGTAAAATTTCCTCTAATGCTTTTCTTAAAACCCCTTTTTCTCGATTTCCATGCATTTTCATTTCCCAAGGAATATTCCATACATATTCGACAAGGCGATGATCTGCAAATGGGACACGCACCTCAAGGCTTGCACCCATACTCATTCGATCTTTTCGATCAAGCAGCGTCGTCATAAACCAAATCATATTTAAGTAAAAAAGTTCTCTTCGGGCTTTATCTATGCCAGTTTCTCCATCTAAAAGAGGTGTTTCTGCCACGGTTTCTTCGTATTTGCTTTGTGTATATTCCTTCAATGATAGTTTCTTTTGCCACGATTTTTGAAGAAGCTGCGTACGGGCTTCAGTCGATCTCATCCACGGAAATCCATTCGTTTCATTTGCCATGTGAAACCACGGATAGCCTCCAAAAATTTCATCAGCACATTCACCTGACAAGCCGACAACGAAATCTTTTTTGATTTCTCGGCTGAACCAAAGTAAGGAAGAATCAATATCTGCCATACCCGGTAAATCTCGAACTTCAACAGCTTCCTTCAAATAAGAAGAAAGCTCTTTTTGACCGATGACACAGCTGTGATGCCTCGTTTGAAATGCTTTGGTCATGTGATCAATCCATGGGCCGTCAGCATTCGGCTGGAATTGACTGGCCTCAAAAAATTGATCATTTTCTTCGTAGTCAATGGAATACGTATGAAGTGGTGCTTTCCCTATTTTTTCAAAGTGCTTTGCGACGATAGCGGTAATGGCACTAGAATCGACTCCACCAGATAGAAATGTACAAACAGGCACATCAGAGACGAGCTGCCTTGTGACGGCATCTGTAAAGAGATACTTGACATGCTGAGCGGTGTCATCCAGTGAATCTGTATGCTGCTTGCTTTTGACATTCCAATACCTCCACACGCGCAGGCCATCTTTTGAAAAGGTCAAAGCATGGGCAGGTCTCAGCTCTTTCACACCTTTAAATACCCCTTGCCCAGGTGTTCTAGACGGCCCTAAACCAAAAATCTCCGATAGCCCCTCACGATCTACTTTAGCTTTCATATCAGAATGAGCAAGGAGTGCTTTGATCTCAGAACCAAACAAAAAGGAATGATGACGTTCTGTATAAAAAAATGGCTTGACGCCGAGCCGGTCTCTACCTGCAAACAATAATTCCCTCTCACTATCCCAAACCACAAATGCAAAAATACCATTAAAATGGGTTACACACTCTTCCTTCCATTCTGTGTAGGCGTGAAGTAGAACCTCTGTATCAGAATGTCCAAGAAAGCGATGTCCCCTTTTTAATAATTCCTTTCTTATATCTTCTGTGTTATAGAGCTCTCCATTGTATACAATCGTATACGCATGGTTTTGATGAGTATACGTCATCGGCTGCTTTCCGCCTTCTACGTCTACAACCGCTAACCTTTTATGCCCGAAAAGAACATGCTCACTTTTCCACGTATTTGTATCATCTGGCCCTCTTTTAGATAAAGTCTCTGTCATTTGATTAATTACATGATCCTGTTGGATGAGCTGCTTTTTAAAGTCTGCCCAGCCTGTTATTCCACACATCATCATCAGCTCCCATCCGTTTTTCATCAAGTCTTCTCATTTAGCCTTTCTTAGTTTATGCATCGTCTCCTTGATAGTTGATTTGTCCTTTTTTCCCGGCGTATAGGACAAGCATCATTTGGTAAGAAAAAGAAGCTTTCGCCAATGGAGAAACGAATGATCATCTTCGGCACTGTAGCCAACGATGGTGTAATGGGGTATTTACTCATTGAAAACGGACAGTTGATGGAGATAAAAAGTGGTGAAATGATTCATTATACAACGTCTCTTACCGAAGGGTGGCTTGACTTGCTCTTTTTTGTACCTGAAAATGTCTTATATCAAATCATTGAGAACGTAGCACAGCTTGGCTTTTCCGCCTACGATAGTGTCTTCTCCTCCTTTCATCCTTTTCATTGCGTATCTTTCTTTCAGTTTTAGGCAGATACACAATCGCTTGCACTTCAGTGTCACCATGAGTCCGCCGCCGTTTTGAATGGACTACACCGGTCGATTTCTCAGTTTGATGTCACATTAAAAAGAAGACAAAAGGGCACTGCTTCATAAAAGCAATGCCCTTTTTATATTAAAAGATATGAAAACCGATCGGCAGTCGTAAGCCGAGAAGTATGGTCACAATGACGATCACGATAAAGCCAATAAAAACTCCTGTCACCGATTTTCCTTTTTTCTTTCGTACAAGGATCAATTCCATTAAGCCGATCACAAGGATACCAAGTACCATTTTCCCGATATACTCGCCCTGGAATCCTGGAATTTTCATTCCTGTACGAACATACAGTTCTGCGCCTGTTGCGATAATGAGCAAGTAAAATACTCGCACGATCATATGGACAATTTTAGAACCTTTGTCATTTTTACCCACTAAAGCAAAGGCCACAAAGAATAAAATAATACCTAGCACCCACGCTGTAATATGTAAATGTGTTCCCATCTGTTATTTCCCCCTTTATCATAACAAGTACCTTCTCATCGTACCATGAAATAAGTTGGACACAAAGCGACAATCCTGTGTCAACATGCACTTTATTTGACGCGATTTGATAACGTTCCAATCGGTTCAATGGTGATTTCAATATGATCACCTGAAGCCAAAAACTTTGGTGGTTCAAAGCCTTTGCCGACCCCCGACGGTGTACCCGTTGCAATGATGTCACCTGCTTCTAGCGTCATCCCTTTTGAAAGCGTTGAGACAATGTCCTCAATTGGGAAGATCATTGATTCTGTACTGGCTGACTGACGTACCTCTCCGTTTACCTTTGTTTCCACATGCAGCGTGCCATGATCCTCAACCACTGACTTATGGATAATATAAGGGCCTATTGGACAGGATGTATCTAAGCTTTTGCCGATAAAGAATTGTTTATGTTTTTTCTGCAAATCTCTTGCCGTCACATCATTTAAAATGGTGTAACCGAAGATATAATCGTGTACCTTTTCAGGCGGAATATTCTTCCCTGATTTGCCCATGACGATGGCAAGCTCCCCTTCATAATCCAATTCACTTGTCACATCTTTATGAAGAAGGATGTCCGCTTCGTGTCCAATCACAGAGGTAGGTGCCTTTGTAAAGATCATCACGTCCTCAGGTATATCTGCTGCACTTCCCATTTCCATGACATGATCTTGATAGTTCTTTCCGACACACATGACGTTTTTAGATGGCTTCGGAATCGGCGCATGGAGTTTCACATCCGAAAGCGGATAAACATAAGAGCCGCGGTTTTCCTCTTTCTTCTCAGCCCAATCAAGTAGCTGTCTGACGTGGTCCACAAACTTGTCCCCCATGTTGATGCATTCAGATAAAGAGTTTGGCAGCGTCTCAAGCTCAAATAGTTTGGCTTCTGCCTTTTTGATGTCCATCACCCATTCATCATCAATGGCTACCCCAATAAAAATACTGTTATGTATCTCACCTGTAAAAAACTTCATGTCTTCCCCTCACAATCTTCATTTCGCTAAGTTATGATGTCTCATTTTATTTCTCTACAAAATAAAAAAAACCCTTTTTTTATCATACTCTCTTTTAAAAAGGGTTTCAAAAATGATGACCTGATGTTAGCGGTAGCGTCGATACTCCCACATATTCCCTTGATCCCATTTTCGATCAACATTTCCTCTGTTTCGGGAATGATGCTTCTTCCTCCCGCATCCTCGGCAATAGTGACTTCGTCTGTGGTAATGAGAACGTTTAGATCGATGGCTGCGGTGTGACTTTCGGCAGCTTTTCTTATGATGAGATCTGTATTTGCTCCGGCATGATTTTTTCGGTTCACTCTTTTTGCTCCGGCATGATTTTCTACTTTTACATGATTTTTCACTCTTCACGCTTTTCTTTGAACAGCGGCTTTTTTTAGAGCGATAGCTTTTGTGGCTTTTTTTGCTCCGGTGTGACTTTCGGCAGCCACATCCACCAAAGAACCAATGACAGCACTTTGAATGACGAGAACGTGATGATTTGTGTGAATGTCTCGATTCTGGTTCACGATCTAAGTGATGGTCACGTCCCTCACTTCTAAGTGAATCAACTGCATGTTCAATATGTGAATGATCAAATGTGCTCACGAACATTTCCCCTCCCTAGTCTTTGCTTTGACAAAACAAACAGACAAAGCTGTTTATCTTCTCTGCTTTATGTTACGAGAATCGGTAGACAAGTGTTCTTGGCGAATGCCTCTTTCTTGGAAAACTCCATGAATACCTATCAGCGGGTACAGGACATTCCTTCATTTTCATATAGTAAAGAAGAACATAGGAGGTTGATGCACGCATGACCACAGAACCTTTAAAACAACTTGATATCTGGATTCATCCAAAGGATCTTATTGAATTACGAAAGGACGTATGGAACGATGAGCCTGTGGAAGCGATTCTTAAAACCGGTCACACCAAATCATATGTTTATGCTTCTTATCGAGGATCACACATTAGAAAGCTCAAGAAAAAGTCCTATCAAATTCAATATAGAAAACCAAAGCAAAGACAAGGCGAAGCCATTTTTCACTTGAATGCAGAGTATAATGACCCTTCTATTATTCGAAACAGGCTATCCTTTTATTTTTTTGAACAGATAGGCGTGCTAAGCCCTGCAGCTTCTCATGTGTTTCTGACCATAAATGGAAGAAAAGAAGGCATTTATTTGAAAATAGAATCCGTCGATGAGCTATTTCTTCAAAAACGACAGCTAGTTGGCGGAGGCATCTACTATGCAGTGGATGACGATGCTAACTTCTCCCTTTTGAGTTCGTTTGATAAAAAGCCAAAAAAACATCTTCTTCTTGGTTACGAGAAAAAAGTGGGGACATCCAAACATGACGAACAACTAAGCGAATTTATTTACTTTCTGAATACTGCAACAGACGAAGTGTTTGCGAAACACATTGAGCAGTACCTGGATGTCACACAATATTTCCTTTGGCTGATTGGTGTCGTATGCACCCAAAATTTTGATGGTTTTGTTCATAACTATGCCCTTTATGTGAATGACCAAGGGAAGATCCAAGTGCTTCCTTGGGATTATGATGCGACATGGGGCCGGGACATTCATGGAGAAGAAATGGCGTTCGATTATATTCCAGTGAGCGGCTTTAATACATTGACAGCTAGATTACTAGATATTCCTTCATTTAAGAAAGCCTATTATACTCTTTTTCAGCACGTACTAGATGCACATTTTTCTGAAGAACCCCTTTGTCCCATGATTGAGAAATGGCATGCCTCCATTGAACAACGATTGGCCGATGATCCGTATATGAAAGATCGAAAAAAGATACTGCAGTCAGAGCGAGGGCTAATTCGGCAGTATATCCACAAAAGACGACGTTATTTACAAGATGAGATAAGAAAAGAGATAGCTGGCATGTAAGAATGCTTTCGAATTTTGTCACTTTATTACTCATATTGACGAAACAGCTTTTTTTATAGAAAAATAAGGTATAATAACCATATAATTCTATTTGATAAAAAATTGTGAGAGTTGGCGTCTGTTATGATCAATTATGAAATTGAACAAAAAAGATTACATTTGATTAAGACTGCAAAAAAATTCGGTATGAATGCCGAAGAAACTATCAGGTGCAGTCAAGAGCTTGACACACTCTTAAATAAAGGCATCAAATACACCTCTAAAGAATGCTCGAAAAAAGGGTAAACCATACACCTAATTCCTCTTATCAAAAGCTTTCAAAAAGACAATCACACATTAAAAGACCCATCATAAGCTATGGTGAAACGCCCAAAATCAAAGTGCCCTAATTTATAAAGGATGTGCACCGCTATGCCGTCTATTGTTGGCGCCTTTAAAGTAAATGCCGTCGGAACGAGCGGAGTCGTTCATGTTGGAGACTGCATCACCATTTCTCCAAATAGTCAGGTTAAAACGTTTGCTGGCGCAGGCAGTTTTAACACTGGTGATCAATTGCGCATTAGCAACTATAAAAGTGTGACAAATACGTACGACAGTGATGTCATTGATCAGCCGCTTGTTGGTAACTTGTAAGGAGTGAGAATCTGTTGAACTTCTATATTAATCAAGCGATACAAATTAATTATTTACGTGTGGAGGCTGTGAGTAACTCATCTGTTCTGCAAATCGGGAGTGCTGGGTCCATCAAGGCACTTTCAAACCTGTATAACACAGGTAGCTATGTAGAAGCAGCACCTGAGGCAGCAGGCACTCAAGGAATTGTAGAATCACAAGGTCCACCTTTTGTACCGCTTCAGTCACCAACAACTTAAGTTCATCTGCAATCCCCGGAGGTGTATGTAAATGTATGACTATCAAGGAAATGCTTCACAAATGTATGGCATCATTCAAAAGCAAACACAACAAATCATGATTCTTGAAAAAAAGCTTAACGAGCTTCAGGAGGAAATGCAAATGATCAAAGATAAACCGACAACCAATATTGAGCGAATTGATTATCAATTTGATCAACTGAAAATCGTGCGGCTGGAAGGCACATTAAATATTGGCCTCAATCCATCAGATCCAAATAGTGTTCAAAATTTTGAAGTGGGCCAAACAACTACCCCGGGTATTGGAATGATGCAGCAAGAAATGGCTGATCAATTTTTCAATCAAACACGCCAGCTTGTTGATGCATTTTTAAATGAAGAAGCACCAGAACTTCTTGAGGAGCTAGAACAGCGATATGAAGGCACACTTGATGATAGTAACAAACACCATATTATAGAGGACATTCGAAAGCAAATTGATAGCAGAATTAAGTATTATGCGGGACAGCTGCCACAACAGGAAGATATGACCCCGCTGCAGCGCTCAGAACAAATCGCTGAATATGTGAAGCATGATGTCAAACGAGCGATTGAGCACTTTTTAGCCCATATTCCAAGTGAAATGAAAGGAGAGGAAAACGGATGAATTTCACAGTCGTCAACCGCAACATCGAGACCGGAAGCATTAAAATAGTCGGGGTGTCGTCCTCTTCTCTATTTATCATCGGGGATACAGACCATGTACAATTATCCTCGATTTTTGATACACCGCCAGAATCACTTATTATTGGCCCGTTTGTTCCTCTAGCACCTCGATAATGATTAAGCGCACATCTCAAGTGAAGTTCACGAAGGTGAATTCTATCGGGATTTCGAGTATTGTTCAAATTGGTGATACACAGGAGCTATGCCCGAAGGTCAAGGTGTTAGCTGTTCAACGAACGATTAGCTTGTTTTATGGCAATGAAGGCGAAAATTTAAACACAAAAGAATTTGAAGTGTATTATCAGCCAATTCCATTGATGCTGCCTGAACGATCAGTCAGAACGGCGTTTTACCATGAAAAGCCGTTAATTAAAGTTTCTTCGATACATGTAGAAGGGGTGTCGTCCTCTTCTATATATCAAATCGGCTCTACGCATGGAATAAATGGCGTTGCGCGAGTGAGGCATATTCGACAGTTAATTAGCAGCAATGACAGTCCAACAAACTCACAAGTGGACCTACCTGAGCATATGATGGTGATATGACTTCTAATAAAGGATGTCGATTATGCCAGCAATTGTCGGGCCCATTTACATTAACTCTATTTCTGGGGGCGTTGTAAACGTCGGTGACTCATTTTACCTTTCGCCTAAAAGTTCGTCAAAATCTGCTTTAGGCTCTGGAGCAGGGAATACCGGAGATTTCTTAATATTAAATAATGGCATTAGCGCCACCAACTATGTGGATCCTGACTTAAATGATCAGAATATGGTAGGCAATGCATAAAGCGACTCCTCTATTCCCATTTCATTTGGAGGAGCGCTTTTTTATGCTTATTTCTTTCTGCGTTGTCTTGATTTTTTTGTTTTGACCAGCTTGCTTTCCGGCTGTTTGCGAATCCATTTGATGTACGGAACAAACGTTTTATCTTGTCTTAGCACATCAAGCGTGTTCAAACGTGCGGCAAGCTCCTGGTTTGTATAGAGGGCATGAACTTATTTATGGCAAGGGATGTACAGGAAGGCAGTAAGTAAAATGCCCCATCTTCTTCTCTTGACGTTAAGTGATGTTCCGTGAGCAGAACCTCTTGTCTTCCGCACATTTCACATAATCACCCTGACATCACCTCTACATTTACATTAATTCCATTGATACCGTCGTCCCTTTCCCACTTGGATCTGCTGGGTGGACAATCAGTTTCTTCGGCAGTCTCATCTTCAATTCTTCCACATGGCTGATCACACCAACCGCTAAATTTTGAGACTGTAGCTTTTCTAATGCAGTAATAACCGTATCTAATAAATCTTGATCGAGTGTACCGAATCCCTCATCAAGGAAAAAGAATTGCAGGGGGAACTCACCTCTTAGCTGGATTTGCGTTGAAAGGGCAAGTGCAAGCGCTAATGACGTCAGGAAGGTTTCCCCGCCAGACAAGCTGGACACCGGACGTCTTACGCCCCCATTGGCATCATCACGCATCACAAAGCCGCCTTCTGAGTCGACTTCAATCGCATACCTTTGTCTTGTCAAAATGCCAAGTCGAGCTGATGCTTCACGGCTCACACTGTCTAACTGTTCTTCTGCTAGGAACTCAACAAAACTATTCCCTTTAAAAACGGTTTGCAGTTTATCTAGCCGGTCAATTTCTTGCTGCAATTTTTCCAACCGCTCATGAATGCTTGCAAAGCGCTGATGATTTTCTTCAATCACACGCAGGTGCTCATGTGCAGACCCACTTATCACTGTCGCTTCTTCCAGATCCTTTTCTGCCGCTTCTTTTCTTAACTGAATGTCTGTCCACTGATCTTCATCTAGCGATTCATCTTTCAACAATTCAGAAATTCGCTTTAAATTTGCTGCACATTGCTTTCTTTTATCCTCAAATTCTTCAATTTCCTGTTTGGCAGTATAACGTACAGCTCGATCCATTAAAGCAGGCTCAACTTCCTGTGGCTTATGAAAATCAGAGGACTCTGTTTCTTTTTGCCACGCTGCCTCAGCTTCTTGTTTTCGATGCTTAGCCTCTTGAAGTTGACGCTCACTGCTTGAAAAATGGCTCTGCGTTTCACGAAACAATTGCTGCACATCCTTTAATTGCTGATATGACTGCTGTTCTTTTTCATTCAAACAGGTGAGATATTGTTCAACCTCGTTCAGTTCCTCAGAAATAGATGAGGCTTTTAAAGGATATCGCCCTAAATCTGTTTCATACTGATGAATGAGCTGCTTTTGACTTTCTAGTTGATGTGCTAGTTTATCGAGCTCCTTCTCTAAAGTGTATATGGTTGTTTGCAGTTGCTCTTTTACCTGCTGTTTTTCTTCTAAAAATGAAATACTTTTCTCAATACGCTCTTTATAGCCTTCCGCTTGTTGATCCTTTTCATCTATTCGCTTTTGCATTTCTTGCACATGGCTCAATATAAAGTCCGGGAAAGCCTGTTCAAATTGTGTTATTTGCTCTGAAAGCTCAGATTGAAGCTCTTTAATCAGCACCTCTAATTCTTGGATACGCTGCTGTTCAAATTTCAATTGATCTTCTACTTTGCTCATCTCGGCCGCTTGATCATGGGTTTCATCCATTAGACGAGCTCGTTTGCTTTCAGTTCCTAGAATATCTTGTTTCATCCGTTTCCACTCTTGAATCATATGATGCAAGGACTGCGGATGTTGCACTGCTTCTGACGCTGCGGCTACTTCTGGACTAGGGGCTTTTTGAGATAAAAAGGAGAACTGCTTCATTAATTGATTGGCGTGCGTTTCTAGTAGCTGCTTTGCTACATAGATGTCTCTAGCATATTCCTCTGCTACCTTCAGCTCTTTGTCCATCCTCTGTATCACTTCATCGATTTGGACAACGGTTTCCTCATGATCATTGACTATCGCAACCTTTGGATCATGATGAATTGCCCCACAAACGGGACATGGCTCACCATCTACTAGCTCTGCCGCTAATTCTATTCTTAATTCTGCCGCTCTTACAGCATCACGTTGTGTTAATTTTTCGAGCTTCTGATTTTGTTCTCTTTTGCTCCATTCTGTAAGAGCTCGTTCAAATTCACATACATAAAAATAGAGTTGTTCAATCGCTTGAAACGATTGGTCTATTTTTTCATGATGATTTTTTTGCTGTTTTTGAAGCTTTTCATATGCTTCTGCAGTTTGTAAGGATTGCTTTTTTAGGTCCTCGAGCTTTTGTTCTTCCTTTTGAACGCCCAGTTTGATTGTTTGAACATTTTCACTTAAACGCAATGCCTCCTGTATTCTTTTCCGCTCTTTGACAGAGACTTGCAATTGCTCTAGTTCGCTCTTTAGCTGTGTTTGTTTCGTAAGAGCACGCTCTAATAGAGATTGGAGCTTCTCTGCTTCTGCTTTTTTTTGTATCAATTGCTGCGCTTTTTCATTTTCTTGCTGCTCTAGTCCTGTCTTTTCTTGAAGAGCCTTGTCTTTTTTCCGTTCGATTTCCTTTAACTGAATCAGCTGCTCTTTCTTTTGGAGAAGCTCTGGCTCAGTCTCAATTTTCTTTTGCCGTGCTTGCTCATACTCCTGCGTCATTTGATCATAGATCGTTCGTTGATGAAGTAAATGCTTTTCTGCTTCCTGCTTCTCTTTTGACGCTTGAGAAAGCTGCTTTTCAGCCTTCGTTAATGCATCAGCATATGGCTTTAATGTCTCTGCCTGCTCCGCAATACTGAGTTGTATTTTTTTCTCTTCCATCGTTGGTGCTAACAGGTTGAGCTTGTTTTGTTCAGTTTCATATGCCTCTTGTTCCCTTTGATACTGCCATATCGCTTGTGACTTTGTAAAAGCAGTTAATGCTTTGTCCCGCGCTCGTTTTTTCTCATGAAAAATGGCTTTTGCCTGCTCAGCCACTTTCTTTGCTTTCGCTAGCGCTTCTGGTCCAGCTTCCCCTAATCCATTGAGTTCAGCCAATCGCTCATTTTTCTGTCCATACTGATTCTGGGCTTTTGCCCTCAAACGCTTGACGAGCTGATCACCATACTTCTCTAAATTAAACAAGCGCTGAAGCATTTGGCGTCTCTCGGCTCCTTTCAATGAAAGGAATTCTGCAAACTTCCCTTGGGGTAACACAACCGCTCTTGTAAAATCATCAATTGTTAAACCAAGTAATTCTTCTATTTTACGATTGACCTCATTCGCTTTATCTGCAAGAACTGTCTGCGTATCACCGATTTCAATCAGTCGACATAATGTTGTTCTGACCTTCATTTCATCTGCCCGCTTGAAAGCCCGTTCAACTTTATAAGAAATGTGATGCTCCTTTTGCAAAGCGAATGTAAAGGAAACAGACAGCTTTTCTTCAGCTTGGTTCAAAATACCATGTGTATTATTTAACGCACGTTCGACTTTGCCATAGAGTGCTAGTGTCATGGCATCTAATATGGATGACTTTCCGCTTCCTGTTGGTCCAAAAATGCCAAACACACCTGCATCACATAAGGAGCTAAAGTCAATGGTTTGCTCTTCTCTGAAGCTATGAAGTCCTTTAATGGTTAGCGTGATCGGCTTCAAGTCGCTTCCTCCTCTTACATGTCATTGGCAAGCTCTAAAAACAGCTTGACTGTTTTTTCATCAGGCAGCGCGCCACCTGTCTGGCGTTCATAAAATGTAACGAACCGTTCTTCGATCGAGAGCTTTTCCTGTTGTTTGTGTTTTTCAATTTGCTGTAGTTCTTTGAACTTTGGTCTAATGTGAACAAAACCATTATGCTGCTTTCGGAGTTGATGGATCTCTTCAATTGACAGTTGATCTGTTAAATGAATCTCTAAATCAATCCAAGCATGAATATCCCGTTTTTCATCTAACCACTCGTGTACTTGACTCAGTCCCTCAGTCGCCTTCCACTTCACAAGTGGTTTACCACTTGATAAAAATACTTCCTTCCAGCTTGCTTTCTCATTAGGCTTTGCATCCACAATGGTGACTGATTTGGAATAGCCTGATTCTGAAAAGCTATAGGCAAGGGGCGATCCAGAATAGCGGGCAATCGTTTTCGCACGTTTGATTGTTTGCGGACGATGCAAATGACCAAGTGCGACATAGCAAGCGGCTTCAGGCAGACTTTCAGCCGCAACGGTATATGCACCTCCTACTTCAATCGGTCTTTCTGAATCTGTTTGACTTCCTCCTGCCACATAAATATGGCTTGTTGCCATATTGACCGTATCAGCCTGGAATTGAGTGCTTAAATGTTCAAACGCTTGTTGTATTTTCAGATTATAATGATCACGAAGCCGTTTCTCTTCAAATGTTTCAGCCAGCACCTCGTTTAGCCTAGACTCGGACGGATAAGCAAGTGCTGCAATAGATAGACGTTCACTTGAAGAAGGAACATCGACGCGGATAATGTCATTTGTCGGATATCCAATTAAATGAATCCCCTGTTCCGTTGTTAAAGGAGATGCGGCTGATAAACGATCTGGATTATCATGATTGCCTGAGATCACCACAACCTGACGCTTGCCTTTATCAGATAATGCTGACAGACTTTCATAAAAAAGCTGTTCTGCTCGAGCAGGTGGATTGACTGTATCAAAGGCATCACCAGCCATCACAATGACACCAATTTGTTCGTCCTTGACGATTTGATACAATTCATCTAAAAACTCAGCTTGTTCGTCAAGCCGGCTTCTTCCTTCAAGGGTTTTCCCTAAATGCCAATCCGCTGTATGTAGAATTCTCATGTAATTCACCTCTCATTCCGATACATTTATAAGAAAATCTCTACATTTCCATCAAAGAAATAGAGAATTTTCTCCTCTAATGACCTGTTTGTTAAACGTTCTACCGCTTTTGCATATAACGCTATTTGTGTTTCATAGCGTTTTTTCAAAATGGGTTTAGCTGCCTCAAGTCCACCTGCATACCTTCCCTGTACTCTATCTGTTTTATAATCAAGTAAATAAAGCTTTCCATCTACTTCAAACAAACAATCAATCATTCCTTGAATCAGCACAGGTTCATCCTCTGCATCAATATGGCTGTATACCTCTTTGACAGGTAAAACCATACTAAACGACACTTCTCGTTTCACCCAGTCCGCTTTCTTCAGTTTTTGACCAATTGAAGTAGAAAAGAAGGCAGTAATTCCTTCTCGATCCATTGACTGGATTTGCTCGTCTGTTAGTAAGTCTCGCTCTTTTAAAGAATCGAGCAGTTCTTGTATACGAGATTCATCATAGATCTCATCTGAAGGAAGCGGAATGTGCTGCATCACCGTATGCATTGCTGTACCTTGTTCTGCGGCAGTGAGTGTTTTTTTCTTCATAAAAGCCGGCCGGTCATACAATGTCGCACGAGCTTTTCGAATAGAAGAAGGCACACTGTATTCATCCTGTATTTCTTTCATCCTTTTCATCTCTGAAACAGACTGCTTTGTACTCACTTGAGAGGCCGCTAAATAGGGGTATTGCCATGAAAGTCTAGCTGCTACCTCCTGCTCATAGTTACCATGTCCTTCAACAGGCAGACCTTCCATTAATGCTTGTACCACTTCGTCTTGCTCCTTCTTTTCAGATGACACATCTTCTTTTAGAAGATCTGAGGCTTGAGTAAATGAGATGTTGAATGATGATGGATGTTTGAGAACAACGTCGCCTGCTTCTTCTAAAATAGTTAACATCGCTTGATGACGGATGAGGGCAGGCCCAATAAAATCCAAGTATGTTTTGGCTTGATATCGTTCAAAATCAGGGAGGAGCCACTCTTCTCTATTTGCGGCATTTTGCCATTTACTTAATGCTTTCACCTGATTTTTAACGGAACCGACCAAGAATAACTTTTCCTTGGCTCTTGTAAGCGCCACGTATAAAACCCTTAGCTCTTCAGATAGTAACTCTTTTCTCATCTTTTTTTTCATCGCAACAAGCGGTAATGTCGCATAACTTATTCTCAGCTCTGGATGAATATATTTGCTTCCAAAGCCTAGTTCTTTATCAAGCAAGTAGGACTGATTTAAGTCCATCATATTAAAGTTCCTGCCGAGCCCTGCGGTAAAGACGACTGGAAACTCTAAGCCTTTACTGCTATGGATGGTCATCATGCGGACAACATCCTCTGTTTCACTGGACGTTTTCGCCGCTCCTAGATCATCTCCCCGCTCTTGCATTCTTTCGATAAACCGAAGAAACCGAAACAGCCCTCTAAATGCAGCCTTTTCATACTGCTTTGCTCGATCATAAAGAGCACGGAGATTCGCTTTTCTCTGCTTCCCCCCTGGCATCCCACCAACAAAATCTACATATTGTGTGTCGCGATACACTTCCCAAATCAATTCTGCTACCGAATGATTCATAGAGAAATCACGCCACTTACGCATCAGGCGGAAGAATTGCTCTAGTTTTTTGCATGTAGGGTGATCAGATTGTGTCACACTCATGAATGCCTTCACAGCATCATAATAAGTTCTTTTTTTATCAGTTGTTCTAATAAGTGCCATTTCATTTTCGTCTAAATGAACAATAGGTGATCTTAAAACAGCTGCAAGTGGGATATCCTGATATGGATTATCGATCACTTTTAACAGGGAAAGAATCACTGACACTTCTATTGCTTCGAAATAACCAGAGGAAAGATTCGCATAAACAGGGATTCCCTGCTTCTTCAATTCCTCCATCATTTGCGGAGCCCATGGCATGGACCGAAGCAAAATCACGATATCTCGATACTGCAAGTTGCGGGTCATTTGCTGTTTTGCATCGTACACTTGAAAAGGCTGTTCAACCATTTCTTTTATTTTCCTAGCAATGACTCTCGCCTCAAATTGTACGGTCTCTAGTTCTTCTCGTTCTTCATTGCTTTCTGCTTCGTGTTGATCTAGGTGTACAAGGAGCATTTCTGTCGCTGTGTCTTCGCTTTCAGGATAACTCGCTCCAAGCTTTAATTCAGCTTGTTCATCATATTCAATTTCTCCAACTGTTTCTCCCATCAGCTGTTTGAACAGAAAGTTTGTACTGTCTAAAACATTAGATCGGCTGCGGAAGTTTTTATTTAAGTCAATTCTTTTACCTGTTTCGTTGCCATCTGCTTTAAAGTGTTTATATTTGTTTAAAAAGAGCATCGGCTCAGCAAGTCTAAAGCGATAAATAGACTGCTTGACATCACCAACCATAAAAAGGTTGCCTTCTGAAGGATTTTCCCCTTTAGACAGAAGCTTTAAAATCGTTTCTTGTACAAGGTTCGTATCCTGATACTCATCGACAAGCACTTCTTCAAATTGCTGTTGATAGTATTTAGCCGCTTCTGTTTCGATCAAATTACCTTCCGCATCCTGCTTAGCTAAAATGCGTAAACAATAATGCTCTAAATCCGAAAAATCCACAATTGACTTTTCTTGTTTTGTTCTTTCGAAACGCTCTCCGAACTGGATGACAAGCTCCACAAGTGTTTCCACAACTGGCTTCATTTCAGCCAAACTTTTTAGATGCTGGACAGGACTTCGCATAAAGTATTCATCTTTTAGCTTTTCTAATTGTTTTTTTGCTTGATTGCGTGCATCTGTGGCTTTTTCTAACAGAATAGGGTCATATTCATCCCCTTTGCACGTCTTTAGCCTTTTAAAATTGATGTTCGGCAAGATCTCATAAAGCTTCTCAAAATCTTCTTCATGTCTCATGAGTTGATTCACTTGCTCTAAATCATCTATAAAACTCTCTGCTCTCGGTGCTGAACCACCCGGCTCTTTTGATAATGCAAGAGCTTGTTCAAGCAGCTCCTGACAACTCCTTAAAACGAGAGAAATATCCTCTTTTATATATGGATAAAACGGTAATTCTTCTACTTTTGTTTGTGCATCCACATCATAAAGAGACAGGAATGCCCGCAACCATTGCTCCGGAGAAGGATGAGACCTAGAAAACTCATAAACCCGTTTCACGAGCCATTGCAGGTCTAAGTCATGGCGATCTGACGTGTAACGATCAACTAGTTCAAAGAATGATGGCTTTCCAGCCTTATACTCATCCTCAAATAGCTCATCTAACACTTCATCTCCTACTAATTCTCCTTCTGTTTGATCGACCAAACGAAAGCCTGGATCAAGGTCAATCTCATAGTAAAAGGTGCGAAGAACTTGCAAACAAAATGAGTGCAAGGTAGAAATATTGGCACGATTCATAAGTGACAGTTGTCTTCTCATATGAAGCGACCCGGGATTTTTGGATAATTCTTTTTCAAGTGCTTCAGTGATCCGATGCTTCATTTCTGCCGCAGATGCATTCGTAAAAGTCACAACGAGCAGCCGGTCCACATCAACTGGCTGCTCAGGCCGAGTCATTTTTCGAATCAGCCGCTCAACCAAGACAGCCGTTTTACCTGATCCTGCTGCCGCAGCAACAAGGATATCTTGTCCTTCTGAAACGATGGCTTCCCATTGGTCATCCGTCCATGTACTGTTATTTGGTTTTGGAATTTGCATACTGATCCCCTTCTTTTTTGATCCGATCTATCATGACATCATCTTTCTCAGAAGTGAGCACCCTAAATTCATTATCCTCTATTGATTCATCAAACTGACAAATAGACTTGAATGAACAAAAGCGGCAAGCAGTTTGATCCTTCAATTTATATGGATTAATGTCTACCTCACCATTCGTAATTCTTTCTCCTGCCTCTTCAAAAGTGCGCCGAACGTGTTTTGTGAGTATGTGAAACTGCTCTTCATTTAAAACCGCCGAATCAGATCGAAACGACCCATCCTTTTTCAAACCGGCTTGAATGACTTGTGATTTTCCTGATTCAAGCGTCTGATCCATCAGTTTCACTGCCTCTACATCTTCGAGCAATAGACCCTTCATTTTAAATTTCTTGAATATTTCCTGCTCAATTTCATCCTCTGCTAGCGGAATTGGAGCTTGAATGAGAGGATCGTGAAGATGGAAGTACAAAATTCCTGCAGGTGTCGCCTCCATACCAAGCCACTCTTTAGAATAAGTAATCGTCAGGTCTAAGTAAGTGAGCATTTGCAAGGCCAAACCGTAATACACTTCTGCTAGGTCAAGCCCTTTCTCACTCGACTTGTAGTCGACAATTCTCAAAAGCAGTCCTTTAGAACCCTCTGCTTTATCCACTCGGTCAATTCTCCCAACAAGCTCCATCGTGCAGCCATTTTTCAATTGAAAAGTAAACGGAGGCAGAGGACCTTGACCTCCAAACCCTAACTCAAGTCCAACTGGAGAAAATCCACTCACTTTGGCATGTTCACTTAATATAGAAGAGACTCGCACAAGAATTTTTTGGAGCTTTTCTTTAATATAAGCATGCCGATTCGAGCTTAATAAAATTTCCTTTTGAAGTCGAGGAGCAAGCTGTTCAATCGCATGCCTTGAGTAGGTGACACAATCTTTCTTCGTTAAGTTTTTCCAATCTCTTTTTTGTTCAATGAGTATATCTGAAATATATTTTAAAGCTGAGTGAAACAACTGACCGATATCAGGTGCTTCCAATTTATAAAATTGTCGATCCTTTAGCTTTAATCCGTGGGAAGCAAAGTGGGAAAATGCACACGAATTGAATTCCTCCATCCTTGAAACACTGCCTTGAATATGATCACCGTAAAGCTCTTTTGTCACATGTTGTTTTAACCGCTTCGCTCTATTTGTAAAAAACAAACTTGACATAATTTTTTTTGATACGTCGCGAGAGGATGACGTCATTAAATTATTATATACACTCCACCATACGTCACTGATGGGATATTGATTGAGCCATTGCTGTAGCTGCGAGACGGTATAGGATAATGAGACATGTTCATTCGCTACACATTTTAATTGATCCTGATCATCCAGTTGTTCTGGATCTAAAACATAAAGAGCCTGCTGGTGATTTGGCATAAGTTCTTGGCAATACTTAATTAAGGTCGAAGGCAATAGCGAGCGTCCTTCCGCATCTGCCACTGAATAAGATAGATACAGGTGATGTGAAGGGCTTGATAAAGCTTGATAAATTAAAAATTGCTCATCTAGCAGCCGTTCCTTGCCTGTCTCTGCCAGCTCTGCTCCTGCACGCTTTAGCCATTCGCGATCATCCTCAGACAATACACTTTCATCAGAAGGTCGAGCAGGAACAACTCCATCATTTATGCCAATGATAAACGTGCACTTTACTTGATACATCCTCGATAAATCCATACTTCCGATAAATACTTGATCGAGTGAAGGCGGAATCAAAGCGAATTTTAGAGATTCTAGTCCTGTATCAATCATCTGTTGAAATAAAGGAAAAGATAGCTCTTCTTCTCCAAGCATTTCAACAAATTCATCCATTAATTGAATAACAGCATCCCATACTTGTCCATGCTGCAATGCTTCTGCTAATCTACCCGCTTCTTCAGACTCTAGCCTGGCCTTTTCAAGCTTCTCTGGCACTTGTACTTCCTCGAGAAATAAATAAATGTCCTCCACCATGTCCTTCACCTTTTGCGCCTTTTTCAACCTTTTTTGTAATTGAAAAAGGGGGGGAACAATCCACCCTTTTACGTCATTCAGCATTTGTTCCATTTCAATTTCTTGATCTGTTTGTCCAAAATCTCCATCTAATGATTGGAATCTTCGATAATGGAAATGGGAGCCATTTGTCCAGCGCTCTCCTTTTACACCGTATGCAATACAATAGTTTTCAAGCTGATCTGCCTGTTCTCTCGCTATGTGTTTGGATAGGTCCTGCGGGAATAGATACTCTGTTTTCATACAGCGAAACACGGCTTCATACTGCCAGTTCCCTTTGATAACATCCAAGCTCGAACGAATCAATTCAATGAGCGGATGGTATTGCATAGATTCATTTCCATCAATAAAGAAAGGAATATTGTAATCTCGAAAAACCTCTTTTAATGTATCTTTATAGTCGTCTACATGCCTTGCAGCAATGGAAATATCACGTAACCTGAACCCTTTCTCTCTCACTAATTCAAGAATGTCCCTCGCTATTCCCTCAATTTCAGCTCGTTTATTTGCACTTTTAGACACTGTCATTTGAGTTGTTTTTTCTTGATATGGCTGTAGCGGCCTCTGCTCATATTGGCTTTCTAAATAAGCAAGGTCTTGGGTAAGAAGATGTCGTTTATTTCTTTCCAATACCTTCTCAGAAATAGCCGCTCCACACTCTTTAGCAAGCTGATAGAGTTGAAAATACGTTTTACCTGTCATGCGAAATAAATCAAGTTCATTTGGCTGCGTGTCATGATATGAACGATCTACTGTGAGAGCAGCGGTTATTTTTGATGCATGTAACAGGAGCTGCTCAATGACGACGAGCTGCTGCGGCGTAAATTGATAAAAACCATCTATATAAATGTGCGCTGTTTTTAGTTCTTCAGATAAAGGGATTTGCTTTGCCAAAAGTGTCAAATAGTCTTCTGAGTGCACATACTCATCTTGTAAATACTGCTCCATCTGCTGGTAAAGTATATGTAAATCATGTAGTTTTTCTGCTGCCCGTCTTTCTTCTGTGTACGCTGATTGCATGCTGGACGCTGTAATTTTTTCAATATCCTCCGGCATCATGCAGTACCTTTTGAATTCAGCCATCGTCTTTTCTATTTGCTCAACAAATCCCAGCTTCTCACTCGCCTTTTTGAATACCTTAAACTTTTCTTTCTGCTCTTCAATCACTTTTCTTAAAAGCATTTGAATCCCCGAGCTTGTGACAAATTGCCGGTTCGCTCCACCAGTCTGCTGTAAAATAGACCAAGCAAGACGCGTAAAACTAAATACTTTGGCCCTGATCATACCGCCAGCTTCAGACGTTTTTGCAAGCTCATATTCCATTAAAAATGTCATTTGATCCGGTACTAAAAAAATGATTGGCGAACCCAACGGATCAAGCCGAAGTTGTTCTTTGATCTCCTCTAAGATTGTAGTCGTTTTTCCACTCCCCGATCTGCCTGCTAAAAACTGAATCTCCACGTTCCACAACACCTTTCTTATGTAATTATATTCTAGCGAAAATAAAGGTAAATAGCGATTTTCATATCACCTTCCCCATTCTCCTTTGTTAAAAGAAATAGGCACCTTTCCCAGCTCTTTTTCATATCATAAACCATCATGATCTAAAAGGAGGCTGACAATATCATGTATTACGGTTATTATGACTACTCACCATATGACATTCGCCAAAACACAAGGATCATTTCAGACCTTGAAAAAGCAATCAATGGCGAATATTCTGCGATCCAATGCTACGAAAAACTTGCCCTAAAAGCACACAATCCTGAAGCGAAAAAAATCATTCAAGAAATACGTCAGGATGAAGTCAGACACTATCAAATATTCTCAAGGCTATACTATTCTTTAACTGGTAAAAACCACAAACCAAGCGTCGCAGAACCTTGTCCAGATCAATTTAGAGAAGGTCTTCTTTTCGCATTCAAAGACGAACAAAAAACAGTCGATTTTTACTTAACGGTATCAGACTATGTCCAAGATCAAGGAACAAAAGAGTTAATGAGACGCATCGCTCAAGACGAACAGCAGCATGCTGTGTGGTTTCTATATCTTTTAACGCACCATGTTTCTTAGATAATCCTATTTTAATTGGAGATCGTATGTTCCGTCAAAAAATGAAAATATCTTTTCTTTCATTCAATATGTGAAATAAAGGGCTCTCATCAACGAAGCCTGTCTTCTCTTTCACTTTTTCTAACATCTCCTCTGCCATAATTAGCAGTAGGAGTTTTTTTCAAAGCAGTTTCAGTTCATGATTTGATTCCTTACTGAATTGCAGAAATGGCGACAACAGCGGTCACGCTTCACGGGGATTCCATCTTTGTTGTGGCTGTACAAGTCGTCAGAATTATTCTTGTGATCGCCATGCTGCCACCGTTTTTTCGGTTTTTACACCATTTATTGGTAAAAAGACAGACTGATGATAAAGCGGCAAAATAAAAAAGAGGTGCCCTGTGAAGTGCACCCCAAATATTAGACACAGTCTAACATTTGGAGGTGCTTTTCTTTGGCTAAATTTACAATTGAAGATAAAATCAAAGCGGTAAAACGATACCTCATTGATCGTGAGAGCTTGCTTAGA
>NZ_JBAWSW010000034.1:0-26275 GCF_037104745.1 Bacillus sp. FJAT-53060 | reverse complement strand
AATGCAGGCGATGCTTACTTTCGCTGCCATGAATCTCAAAAAGCTAGCAAACTGGACATGGAAAGGACCATGTCCAGCGTAAGACAACTGATAAATTTTATCAAAATAAGTGAAAACCCCACTTTTACTTGAAGTAAAGGTGGGGTTTGTCTACGGTCTGAAACCCCCTCTTTCACTATAGAAGAGGGGGTTTAATTTGTCGTAAAGTTATTAATGTCAGGCGTGATATAAAACTCTATGATGGCCGAGAAAAATAATAGTATAGTTACTAGCACAAGCCCTGTACAAGTAATTTTACATATATTTTTAAAATTTATTTTCTTCTTTTTACCAAACAATAAAAGGATGGCCTCTTTCAGAAGGATAAAACCAATACCACCAGAAATCATAATAGCCATCAATTCGCTTATACCATGAGGTAAGATGAGAAGTAATGATTGTAAAGGATGCATTAAATACGGAATCGAAATTTTAAAAGCTCCACCAATCATTAATCCATTGATAAACAATATGTATACACTAGATAAACCAAAAGTAACCATTCCAACTATCATCATGATACATATAGATAAATTTTGAAAGAAATAATCAAAAAAATGACGTTGATCATTTATTCTAACAATATCCTCTGAATAATCTCCGTTTGTCATATAAAATCCCATGACCATTCCAATTGTTATGAAGAAAATAGAAGGTAAAATAAGCACTTTTAAAGCATGGTAAAAATCTTTTAAGTAACTCTTAATTGCTTTACTCATCAGTAAACAGCTCTTTTAAATTTTCTGTCGTCACGTTTGTTAATTGCTGATTCCGAAGAAGATATGTAGAGTGACTGAGCTCTTCAACAAAATCTAAAGTATGTGATGAAAAAAGCACACTTCCAAATTGAAGAAATTCTTTTAGCTTCTGAACTAATTTAATACAACTAGATGGATCTAGCCCATTAAAGGGTTCATCTAAAATAAGTAATCGAGGTTTTAATAAAAGAGCAAGTGAAAATAGCTAATTTCATTTTTAATTCCTTTAGAATAGTCTCTAATTAATTTGTTGGACAGGTAGTCAAGTTCAAAGAATGAAAGCATAGTATTGACTTCTGTTGAGTCTAACTTTTTGTTGTAGAGTCTAGAAACAAAATTGATACAACTCGTGAAAAGAAAGTGGTGATACAATTAATAATTTCAGGTCATTTTTTGTAGATGTTTTATAAACAGTATTTGTAATGGATTGCTGAATTCCTGTTAATAAAAAAGTAATGATGAAGAAAGTTGATATGTAAAAGATCTCGTTATGTGAAAATAAATGATTGGTATATAATTGAGTCATTATAGTGGTAAAAACTGCGCTGAATAAAAGAATGACGGATAGAGCGACATAAACAAATAAGTCATTCTTTATTTTTAATTTTGGAAGTCGATAGTAAAAAAAAGATTTTTGTCTAAAATAAATATATGTTAGTACATTTCTCATTAGAAAAATGATTCTCCTTTATCTAAAAATATGAGTTATATCACTTCCGAAAAATATAATACATACCTCAATGATGACGAAAATTATCGCAATAGCAATTAATTTTTTTATTTTCATGTTGATTAGTACATGAAATCCACATATTAACAACATATATCTCCAGATATTAAAGGGATTTATGATAAAGATGGCAAGGGCTATTAGAAAATGATCATACTGAGATATATTGGTGTTATCTAAAAATGGAAAGAATAAAAGGCTGATGGCAAAAAAGGTTTTTGGCATTTGACTAAATCCATAAATTGAAATGGTCGTTTTGAAACTGATTTCTCTATCTAACATAAAAGTATTTAATAACAAATAGATGGTAAAAGAAGTAATGAAAAAAGTCATTAATGAAAAACAACTCATACCTAAAGCTATTAAATATAACCACTTGCTTTCCACATGTTCAAAGCGTTCAAAAATGACTTGAATATAAAGTAAGGGTATTAAAGCAGAAAATAATAATGGAAGAGCTGTTTTTTATTAAGAGAGTACATCAATTCTAATGGCTGATAAAAAATCTTGAAAAATCTCATAACGTAAGAACAACCTTTCATTAAAAGAGGAGAGAATCCTCTCCTCTTTGTTAAATCTAGTATACTACCAGTTTATTGCCTGTTTTACTCCCCACTTTGCTACAGCACCTCTAATAATTGGGTAAGCAATTGCTCCCCAGCCATACGTAGCACCAGCAAGTCCTATTATCGTTAGAATTCCTAAACCATTATTTACAGCATTAACTATTTCCGTTGCTGTTCCAATAGTTAAAAAAATTTCGTGGCTACTTCAAATATCAACGTCTACACCCCCTTTCATGACTTTTTGTCCTTTTTGTTTCTTACCTCACTTCTATAAAAGTCAATAACATTAAATAATAACCAAGCAAGGAAAATGAAATAGATAATTTTTGTAAAGTGAGAGAAGTTGTTAAAGATAAACCCCATAGAAATAAATGGTATGATCATAAATCCAAAATATTGTTTCCACCATATTTTAAAAATAATAACACCACCTAACTTTTATATATAAAATTATGTATTATTTCTCGTAATCACTATAATACAACTAGACAAAGGAGTTGCAAACCTTTTTTGTTAAATTTTACATAATAATAGAATATTTAACTTTACTCTATTAAGATACGCTTTTCCTAATTTGAATATAAAGTTTTGCTTTCAAAAGATATTATGAGTTTTAAATAAAAAAGCCATAACATAAGTTTATTTAAATAAACTTATGTTATGGCAAAATTTCCTTTTATTCCCCTAAATCCACATTATGATAAACCTGCTGCACGTCTTCAAGCTCTTCTAATACATCGATTAGCTTCTCAAATTGTGCTTTAGAATCATCATCTAATGTCACTTCGTTTTGCGGAAGCATGGTGATTTCAGCGACGGTGAATTCTTCGACACCGGATTGTTTAAATGCTTCTTGCACTTGATGGAATTGATCTGGTTCAGCGTATACAATCACTGTTTCATCTTCTTCCATGATGTCACGTACATCAATGTCTGCTTCCATTAAAAGCTCAAGCGTTTCCTCTTCGCTTTTGCCTTCGACACCGATGACAGCGGTTTGATCAAACATGTAAGCAACAGATCCACTCACTCCCATGTTTCCGCTGTTTTTCCCAAATGCGGCACGAACATCCGAAGCTGTGCGGTTCACGTTATTGGTGAGTGCATCGACAATCACCATAGAACCGTTTGGACCAAATCCTTCATAGCGCAGCTCATCAAAGTTCTCTTCTGAACCACCTTTGGCTTTTTCAATGGCACGGTCCACAATGTGTTTTGGGACACTATATGTTTTGGCACGTTCTAGGACAAAGCGTAGTGCCTGGTTTGATTCTGGGTTTGGCTCACCTTGCTTGGCAGCCACATAGATTTCACGCCCGAATTTTGCGTAAATACGACTTGTGTTGGCATCCTTTGATGCTTTCTTTTCTTTAATGTTGTTCCACTTACGACCCATCTTATTCACTCTCTTTCTTAGTAAATACACAGTATGAGGGTCCCCATGCTGCATGACATCACTCTGCTTTCTATTATACATGAATCAGTCAAGGGGATAGAAGTAAGAGGGCTGAAATGACGAGAATTCCTTAGCTGATGTGCTCAAGCTGTTCAAGCGTCTCATGCTTCTTTATTTGCAGGCTGGGGATAAACGAGATCTTCAAGCAATTTGACATCGTGATGATGAAGTTGTTTGATCATTTCTTTACGCACAGCGAGGGCAGCGTCGAAGTATTTTTCATCTTCGACCATTCCTTTCACTGTGATTTCAATCCCTCGATTGAGTTGATTGAGGCCCATAATTCCATGAACCTGAAATGGTTCGATCGCGTTTTGGAATTCATCTTTTTTAAGAAAATCTTGATGCATTTGATTCAACTGATCACAAGCTGATTCGAGCGCTTGAAAGGCGATGTCCGGGTTCTGATTTGCACTAATTAACACAGACTCTGTAATACGCATGTAATGCATGTTGTAGTTTTGAATTTGCCGGATGTCTCCATTAGAAATGGTTAACAGTTTGCCACTCCATTCTCTAATTTGCAGAGAGCGAAGACCAATTTCTTCAATGGTTCCATTAAAGAGATTATTCACAGTCACATAGTCACCTTTATGAATCTGGCGTTCATAGATCAGAAAGATACCTGCTAAAATATCGCGAATCAGCGTTTGGGCGCCAAATCCGATAACGATCCCGGCAACACCAGCTCCCGCTAGGATTTTTCCAAAGTCATGAAAGAAGAGAGAAATGACATACAGAACAAAGCAAATAGAAGCTGTGTACTTGGTGACAGATTTGATCAAGCTTTCAATCGTTTTCTTCTTCTTATCTTCAATAAATTCTGTTCGTTTAAAGAAAATCTGAAGGGCTTTATTAATCATAAAGACGGCAAGCCAAAGAATGAGTCCAACAAGTAGAATCTCAATGTATTTGTTCTTGACCACTGACAGAAATGTATCGTCCATTTATCGGTTACCCCCTTGCTGTACGAGAAGTAAAATCAACATCATGGTAATAGCTGTTTTTTACAAGAACATTTGGACCAAGGCATTGTACACTTGGACAATGGCAATTTAGCTCTTTCGCTAACTTCGTGTCCATCCAGCGTGTATATGCAGATTGCAATGTATCGGTTTCGATGTTTCCAAGTGGTGGTGTATCCCCAAAGTCTGTTACAATAATATTCCCATTAAAAATATTCACATTCAACCGAGAACGGCCGTCAGGGTCATTTCGTACAGTGACATTTTTCGCCTGACGCAATCGCTTTAGAAGGTGCTGATCTTCTTCATCTGTGCTGCATGAATAAAATGGCAAGGTACCAAATAGCATCCATGTGTTTTCATCACGAATATCAAGCAATTGATGAATCGCATCGCGTATTTGCGGAAGCGTTAGCGATTCAATTACGCTAGCAAAATCGCTAGGGTACATTGGGTGAACTTCGTGGCGCTGACATTTCATCTCTTCCACGATTTGACGGTGGATGTGTTCAATATAAGGGAGCGTACGCTTATTCAGCATGGTTTCAGCGGATACCGTGACACCAGCTTTTACAAGTGCCTGACTATTCTCGATCATTCGATCAAATAATGTTTCACGCTGTGCAAAGGTTGGTTTTCTGTCCATCATCGCGAAGCCGACCGTTGCAAACTCTTCGACAGTGCCCCAGTTATGTGAAATGTGGAGGACATCCACGTATGGAATAATCTCTTCATATCTCGCCAAATCAAGTGTTAAGTTTGAATTAATTTGTGTACGGACGCCGCGTTCATGGGCATACTTTAATACAGGCACGACATATTCCCGCACAGATTTGAGAGAAAGCACAGGTTCTCCGCCTGTAATACTAAGGGAACGCAAGAGCGGTACTTCATCTAAACGGCGAAGCAGCAGATCAAGTGGCAGTGCATTCGGGTCCTTAGGCTGCAAAGTATAGCCAACCGCACAGTGCTCACATCTCATGTTACATAAAGTCGTTGTCGTCAATTCAATATTTGTCAGCTTCATTTCTCCGTAATCCTGCACATCGAGATAGGCTTCCCAAGGGTCGTATGCAGGTGTGATCGGACGAAGTGCTGTTTTTTGAGTCATGGTATCTATCTCCTTTTCATTCGGGTAAACGTAGACCCGCCAACAGTTAATTTTAAGCTCCATGACCGTTATACGCAAGGGGGAAACAATTGATTTACAAGAGAAAAAGATAAGCTATAAACAAATACTAAAGGGAGTGTATCTATGGGCAAGGCAGCAGACAGCAAAGAGCAGCAGGTTGATTATTTAAAGAACCGATTAGATATGTTTTTGAATGTGATTGATTCATTAGATCCCGAATCAACAGACGTTGAGGATATAGACAGACTGATTCAGATGATTGACGACCTAGAAGCGAAATATGAACGGTTTAAAAACGATTGGAAGAAAGAATAGCTCGTACTCGCGCAATGCGGGATTTTTTCTTTAAATTGGCAGGTAAATAGGTGTATGAGTACCGGTCATATTCTGCACAATAGAAGAAAAACTGGGAAGTGACGAAAATGAAAAAATATATGCTAATCTGTTTGTGTGCGCTTTTTATTTCCACCCCCTTGTCAGAAGCAGCAGCCGTGTCCAACAAGCCCATTTACTGGGGATTTGCTAAAAACAAAGAGCACAAGCCAGCAGATGCCGGCAAGGAACTGACGGCACTCTTAAAAAAGTATGATGCATTCTATTTAGGAAACACGAAAAAGAAAGTGATTTATTTTACATTCGACAATGGCTACGAAAATGGATATACGCCCAAGATCTTAGATGTGCTGAAAAAGCATCAAGTACCAGGCACCTTTTTTGTGACAGGGCACTTCGTAAAGGACCAGCCGCAACTTGTGAAACGTATGGTAGAGGAAGGACATATCATTGGTAACCACTCCTATCACCATCCAGATTTAACGAAAAAGAGTATGACAGAAATCAAAGAAGAGCTAGACAGTGTAAATGAAGCTGTGTACAAAATCACGGGAAAACAAGATAACCTATATCTTCGTCCGCCACGTGGGGTATTCAGCGAAAGAGTTTTAAAGGAGACAAAAAAGCTCGGCTATCAAACCGTTTTCTGGTCAGTGGCCTTTGTGGATTGGCATATCCATCATCAAAAAGGAAAACAGTATGCCTACGATCAAATGATGAAGCAGGCACACCCCGGTGCGATTTATTTACTTCACACCGTCTCAAGGGACAATGCCGAGGCCCTAGATGATGCCATCACATCTCTGAAAAAACAAGGATACTCTTTTAAAAGCTTAGACGATCTTATGCTTGAAAAAGTATGGCATCTGCCTCAGCTATAGAAAAAAAGCTTGCAGAAGATTAGACTGACATAGCAGAATGAGACACAATTAAAACACACTATTAGGCTGACATGGTACCATAATATTTTTGGTGCGTGGTAGCCTAATTTTTCTTGGATACGCTCTTCATTATCATACTTGATGTAACGGTCAATTCGTTGTCTGACATCTTTTTCTGATATAGAGTTGAACTTTGTAAACATAAATTCCTCTTATTTGCATGGAATGATTCAATTACTGCGTTATCCCAGCAGTTACCTCGTCTGGACATACTTAAGGTGTTCAACCTGCCTATTCACTTTTTCCTCTTTGGATACATTGTCGTATCCATGCCCGAAGCTATATTGTTTTCCAATTGGCTGATCGAATCGATATAACCGATTTTATCGATACCACTTCATCCATGTTTTAATCTGAGACACATTCCTTATATTGTAATTATCCATAATTTGTTGATTGGTAAACTGTCCGCTTCATTTATCTTTCACAACAGCCCATTTAAAGCGTGAAACTAGGTGAACCGGGTAATCAATGAGATAAATATGTTCCTGTAAGAAGAAACAAACGATTGCCTAATCCAGCTTAAATACCCTTGCTTAATAAGGTGCCATCTCCTTTTTTGTCGGCTTTTTAGGCAAGTCAACGTGAAGTATTAAGACAGACAAAAAAATGAAACGCATTTTCTCTCTTTGTCCAAGTCGTGATATACTAATGAGATGGAATAAAAAGAGGACAACCTAAAAAGGTTTCAGGTAGAACGGAGAGAATGAACGTGAAAGAAAAACAGCAAGGTACCATTCTGCAAAAGGGACAGCAGTTCCCGCTTACCATTAAACGTCTTGGTATTAATGGTGAAGGGGTCGGTTATTTTAAAAAGCAAGTGGTCTTTGTCCCAGGTACGCTTCCTGGTGAGGAAGTCGTTGTTGAAGCAACAAATGTACAGGCGAAATATGCAGAAGGTACAGTCAGGAAAGTACGAAAGCGCTCAGAGCATCGAGTGAAACCGCCATGTCCAGTATATAAGGAGTGCGGAGGCTGTCAGCTTCAGCATTTGGCGTACGAGCAGCAGTTAAAGGAAAAACGTGATATTGTCATTCAATCAATGGAACGACATACAAAACTATCGGTCGAAAAGCTTGATATTAGGCCAACGATCGGCATGAAAGATCCATGGCACTACCGGAACAAAAGTCAGTTCCAAGTAGGACGGTCTCATAGCGGAGACATCATCGCAGGGCTTTACGGACTGAACTCTCATAAGCTTGTACCGATCAAGGAATGTATCGTCCAGCATCCAAAAACGAACAAAACAACAGGCGTTGTCCGCAAAATTTTAGAGAAATTCGGCGTATCGGTCTACAATGAACGGACAAGAAAAGGCGACGTGCGGTCCATTGTCGTGCGAGTTGGTTTTGAAACAGGCGAGGTACAGGTCGTACTTGTTACAGCTAAACCAGAATTTCCAAAGAAAAAAGAAATTGCGGAAGCCATTCAAAAACGACTGCCGGAAGTGACATCCATCATGCACAATATCAATGGTGAAAAAACATCGGTCATTTTTGGCCATAAGACATCACACGTAGCAGGCAACATGGTCATCCAAGAATTTTTAGGAGACGTCTCATTTGAACTAAGTGCCCGTGCATTTTTCCAATTGAATCCGAAGCAGACGTTAAAGCTTTACGATGAAGCGGAAAAAGCCGCCAAACTGACAGGGAAAGAAAAGCTCGTCGATGCCTATTGCGGCGTTGGCACCATTGGCATGTGGCTCTCAGATGGCGCAAAAGAAGTAAGAGGAATGGATGTCATCAAAGAATCGATTGATAATGCCAAAAAAAATGGCAAAAAGCACGGCTTGAAAAATGCGACTTATGTGACAGGAACAGCGGAACATTGGCTGCCAAAATGGGTTAAAGAAGGATTCCGTCCTGACGTCATCGTCGTTGATCCACCAAGAACAGGCTGCGACCACACCTTCTTAGACACTGTCAAACAAGTCAAACCAAAACGCTTTGTTTACGTCTCTTGCAACCCATCCACACTAGCAAAAGACCTGCAATACATGTCAAATGAATACCGAATCGACTACATTCAGCCAGTCGACATGTTTCCGCATACAGCGCATGTGGAGTGCGTGGTGTTGCTACAACGCCAAACTTTATAGAAATCCTTAGTTTTAAGCACTTTCACAAGCATTTTTTTTAGAAAATGGTGCAAAAACTAGAAATAAGGTAATGAAAGATCACATTATTGTTTCGGTGGTACTTAATCTGGGGTGTGGTTGAATACTTGATAATTCGAAACCCATATATATTAATGGCAAGGAGTATACTTTAACTGATTATAAAAACTATTTTGGTATAAAAAGAAGAAAGTAAAGAAGATGTTATCAGTTGTCTCGGTTTAACGGATATTCTAGAAGAGGTTAACAATATTTATAATTCACAAGACAGCACTTTTATATTGATATATGTGGAGCAGTGTAGCTGCCTGAATCTTTACAGTTTTCCTATGACTTTGCGCAAAAACAATATGTTTTATGCGGAAAGCTGGATTGCCATTATGGTGTGGATGCAGCCAGTGGTGAAGTGATTCCATTACAGGACATTTAATCTGAAAGAAGTAATGAAGAAAAGCACTTTACGCCTTTTTAAAGAACAGTGAAGAGCTGTTCTTTTTTTTGTCTATTTAACCTATTTTTTTGAAGAAAAATGGAATATTGTAGAAGGGTGTTGTCGTTTCATCACGAAGCATCGTGGTTGACTCAATGAGAAGAAATAGTTAGATCAATAAACATTCATGTCAGTACAATTAATCTCCAAGAAGAGAGAAAAACATGTCTCAGGTAGTATCGAAAATACGTAGGTCGAGACCTTATGATGAGTTTGATAACGTTTGTTTTTAGGTGAGTTTGAAGTCACGATAGAAGAAATTGAGGATATCCACCTTGAGTACATTGCAAGTGTTTCGTCAGTTTTTGGTTGACCATTATCCTGCGTTACAAAATGAGCTTTGGCTAAAAGATGTTGATACTCTTCGAATCTCTCCTATTCTTCATCTATTTCTGAAAAGCAAGCTGCCAGAAGGGATTGAAAAATTCACTTGTGTGCTATTCACACAGCAGACAGGTCAAACAGCTGCTCTGCTCAAAGTATATCTTCTGTTAGATGAACATGAGCAATCACTTTAATCGATTGATTTGATGAATGAACAGATAGTACTTCATTAAAAAGAAGGGCAGGAGAGCATCTCCTGCCTCAGCTTGTAGAGAAACCTATGTTTTTAGTGTAAAGAGAAGGCATTATTGTGTCAGCTTGATGGCTTGGTCCAGAACTTTTGCTCCGTTCATCATTCCATATGCCATTTGGTCAATGATATCTACCGGTGTCTGGTATTGTTCCGCTCGTTCTGCAATTTGTGTTTTTAAATAGCGGACTTGCGGTCCGATCAATATGACATCAATATCATTCATATGGCTTTGTAAATCCGCTTCAGCATAAGCGTTGATTTCAGCGACTATTTCACGGCTTTCCGCTTCTTCTCTCATTTTTTTCACCAGCATGCTGGTCGACATGCCGGCAGAACATACAAGTGCTATCTTCATATTTATTTTCCACTCCTCAGTTTCTTGAATAAATGAATCATTTCTTTCGCTCATCTTTTACAGTCATTGACGTCATCAAATGGTCTTGTGCATGGATTAAAAGATGGGGTGAAAGGCCTTCCCCTTGTGCTTCTTGGATCTTTTGATTCCCTGAATCACACTCGTTATTTTTCACATGCTGTAAGCTTCCATTGCAGATGAATGCGCATTTCAAGCATGCAAGATGATTTCAAATGGGCCCTGTTCTAAGTGTAGTGTGTCCGCCATGAAATTCCCCCTTGTTTCATTATTTTGTTGCCTGATACAGAGCGGATCGTTCTGCCGCTTTAATGAATGGCAGGTAGAGCAAGACAGCCAGCACCAAGTTGAAGATTTGCAGAAAGACTCCCCGGATTGATCCTCCGGTTACGAGATAACCGCTGACAATCGGCGGCGTCGTCCACGGGAGAATGGCTACAGTTTTCGGAACGAGTCCACAGGCTAAAGCGATGTACGACGTAACCGTTAAAACTAATGGAATCAATAAAAATGGAATGAACATAATCGGATTTAATACGATAGGAAGGCCGAACAGAATAGGTTCATTAATGTTAAAAAGGCCAGGTGCGAAGGATACCTTTCCGATTGTTTTGTAGTGCTTCGATTTCACGCCGATGAAAATAGCAGCGAGCAAAGCCAATGTCGTCCCTGATCCTCCCATAAACACATAAGAATCAAAGAAGGGTTTGGTCACGATATAAGGCACTTCAAAAGCGCTCATTCCTTGTGAGAATAAATGCTGATTTTCCTGAATGAGGGGAAGATAGATGGATTCCATGATCGGTCCAAGAATATTTGTTCCGTGCAAACCGAAAAACCAAAGCAAATGATTTAAAAAAGTAAAAATCAAAGCTGATCCAATCGTGTTGGAAAGGCCTTGCAGCGGTTGCTGGATCGAGCTGAAGACTAGCTCGTGGATGCTTTGTTCGAAAAAATAAACGATCAGCGTGTTAAGTAATCCTGCTATCGCCAATATCACAGCAGCCGGTAATAAAGCGTTCAAGGATTTTGTAACGCCATCAGGTACACCATCAGGCATTTTGATTTTAAGTTTCTCATTTTGAGAGAAGAGCCTGAATGCTTCCGTTGATAGCAAAGCCACGATTAATCCAACGAAAAGACCTTGAGCCCCCAGCCAAGTCATTGAAAAACCAAAGTCTTCTGTCGTCGGTGTAAGTACGGCAAATGCCCCGACCCCGATTAATGCGGCAGAAAGACCATCAGTCTTATAAGACTCTGCAAGCTTGAAACTGATAGCTGCAACAGCCAGCAGACTTAATATAGCAAATGATCCATTCCATATAGCTCCGCCGGCAGCCTTCCATCCTTCTCCAAAAAGACCCGTCATGAAATCTTGAAATGCCGGTATAGGGAAATGATTGATCAGTATGGCAAGAGAGCCGATGATGATTAAAGGCATAATGGCAATGAATCCATCGCGTATGGCAATTAAGTGCCTTTGGGAGCCAATTCTTCCAGCGATCGGCATGATTTTAGATTCGATGAACACCATGGTTTTATTTTGTTTCATATTGTACAGCCTCCTCCTCAAAGAACTGGGGGAGATAACGTTTATGAGCCTCAAGCATTTCATTCATCACTAATTGGGCTTTATGATCAGATAGAATCAGCGGATTCATGATCATAGCGGAATATAATATGTTGTCATCACCCGTGATCGCTGCTTCGATGACTAATTGTTCGAATTTTTTCATAGAGATCACTGCCCCGCTGATTGAATCTGGCAGTTTTCCTACTGTCAGCGGTATGGGGCCGCTTTTTGTGATGACACTGTTGACTTCAATCACCGCATCATGTGGAAGGTCTGGTATGCTTCCTTTATTCCATGTGTTAACGGTCTGAATATCCATCGAATGATGATAAAGCGAGTTCATTAATGAGCAGGCTGATTCACTATAATAAGCCCCGCCGCGTTTTTCCAATTCTTTAGGCTTTTCATGGATGTCTGCGTCTTTGTATTTTCAAACAACTGCTTTTCAACGTCCATGACGGCTTCTGCGCGTGTCCCTTTGTTTTTGTATGCTTCGATATCTTTTGCGAGCACATCTTCATACTGATAATAGTACTGATGATACGGATTCGGAAGCATCCGCAAAGAACGTAAAAATTGGCGATTCCAAGGTAGCATCGCAATATTGGAAGGAGAATAGTCTATTGTGTCATTCAATAGATGACCTATTGCCTCTTCTGTGCGGTCTACTCCGTCAATCCATACCTTTTGTCCGAAGACAAAATGGTTAAGCCCTGCGAATTCAATCATGACACGGTTCACATTCACGTCGAAAATCTCTGCAATGCTGTTTTTCATGTTATAAGGGATATTGCAAACCCCGATGACTTTTTGATGGAATCCATGTTTCAATAAAGCTTCAGTCACGATGCCTGCTGGATTTGTAAAATTGATCAGCCACGCTTCTGGACAAATCTCCTTTATATCGCGAGCGATATCCAGCATGACGGGAATGGTCCGCAAAGCTTTAAAAATACCGCCGGCTCCATTTGTTTCTTGGCCGATAAGACCATGGCTGAGCGGGATTCTTTCATCCAGCGCTCTGGCCTTCAATCCTCCGACTCTTATTTGAACCGTGACGAAATCCGCATGTTTAAGCGCTCTCGCACGATCTTTTGTATAGATCAATTCAATCGGAACATCAGCATGCTTGATCATTCGCTTCGCGAGTTCTGAAGTGATGCGTACTTTTTCTTCCCCTTCCTCAATGTCGACGAGGACAATCTCTTTCACTGGAAAATGCGGATATCGTTTGATGATACCTTCAATGATTTCTGGTGTGTAGCTTGATCCCCCGCCTATAATGACTAACTTCAGCGCCATAATCCTCCTCCTCAAATCTCTATTTTTGAAAGCGCTTTACACAATTGGAATTTAACATGTAGTAACAAATTTGTCTATACATATTTGTTATAATAAATTATTTTTTTTGAGAACTTTTTGTGTTATTCTATAATTAATAATTTACTCCAAAGGAGAAAATGAATGGCAAAGCAACCACAACTCCACAGTCGAATTAAACAAGATATTGTAGATAAAATAGAGAGCGGCTATTACCCGCCTGGGAGCCTGCTTCCGACGGAGTCCGAATTTTGCAAAATGTACGATGTCAGCCGAACAACGCTGCGGACCGCCTTGAACCATTTGCTTATGGAAGGAGCTATTTACCGCAAACAGGGGAAAGGGACATTTGTCGCCAAAGGAAAAGTAAAGCAGATTTTAAGTTCCAGCAATCTTCGCTATGCAGATCAATTAAAAGCGCAAGGTATTAAACCGAAAATCAAAGTTGTCGATTTGCAAAAATTAAAACCAGCCAAAAAGATCCAAAATTGCCTTGGGATTGATGGTGAACAAATGGTCTATCAGGTGAAGAGGATTCGGTATGCGGATGAGGAAGAAATCCAGTTTGAAATGGCCTTTATCAGAGCCGATATCGTGCCGGAGATAACAGAAGAAATGGCCAATATTTCACTGTACCAGTGTATTAACAGTCAAGGAAATACGATTAAAAGAACAGAAGAGCAAATCAAAATCTTTATTTCGGATGAAGAAATTGCACAGCATTTGAATATCACACAAGGTACGCCTTGCTTCCAGATTGCAACACAAACATTTTTGGTGTCTGAAGAAGTCGTGGAGTTTTCTCTGGCTTATTTCCGCGGAGACCGCGTTGAATTTTTCATAGAACGTGACTATGAAGAAAGAGGGGATGAAGGATGAAATCTTTGATCATAAACGCCGATGATTATGGATTTTCACGGGGAGTCAACCTCGGCATCATTGATGCGTTCCAGCGCGGTGTGCTCACATCGACTACGCTCATGACCAATATGCTAGAAATGGAACATGCCGTCTTACTTGCAAAGGAAAATCATGAACTTGGGGTCGGCGTTCACTTAACATTGACAGCAGGACGTCCGCTTCTCAGCGGCCTGCAAACGGTTACGGATGAAGATGGGAATTTTCGCAAGCTTTCATACTATCAAGGTTTTTTCGACATCGATCTTGATGAAGTGTATCAGGAATGGAGAGCACAGATAGAAAAAGCCCTTTCCTGCGGCTTGCATCCGACGCATATCGACAGCCACCATCATATCCATACATATGGAAATCTTCCCGAGGTGTTTGTGAAGCTGGCAAAAGAGTATGATCTTCCCTGCAGAAAGGTGAACGATCATCGTCCTTCCTTGTGGCAGAATGTGAGATCGAATGATGCCTTTGAGTTGAAAGTGGATCGACTGAAAGACTTATCATCTTTCCTTGATCTTCATCAAGACGCAAAAGTCATTGAAGTCATGTGCCATCCGGCTTATGTTGATAAATTACTGCTCGAAAAATCTTCATTCCATTATCCGCGGGTCTATGAACTTTCATTGTTGACAGACCCTTTGTTGAAAGCGGCTTTAATACAATGTTCGGATATTCGCCTTATTTCTTATGCCAGTCTTTAAATCTACAATTCTTTTGTAAAGGGCTCATGGTTATTATCAGCTTGCCGTTCTCAAAGTCTTGTCCAAGGCATTTCCAGCATTTAATGCAAAAACAGCATGGGTAATTCAGAATATTCATAACCTTGTCACAACAAATTTATGCGTCATCAAGCTTTTGCTTGAAGCTATTTTTGCCAAATAAGGTCCACACATACGGTTTGAAGCGGCATATGAAACCTAATAATGTAAGCGCTTTCTTACTGTTGTCTTCCGTGTCATCAGCTTCTAGGTTATGACAAGGCGATTATAAACCTATTAAAAAGGGGGTGAACAAAATAAGTTTCATTGATGAACAGTCAAAAAAATTGATGAAAAGGAGATGAAAAAAAGTGTTTTCAAACAAAAAGTTTCTCGTTCTTTCTTTCATTTTTGCGATGCTTTTCAGTCTATCTTTTTTTAATGGGGAAAGTGCAAAAGCCAGTTCTGACAAAAGTTATAAAATGATTGGCTACTATCCGTCCTGGGGAGCTTATGGAAGGAATTTTCAAGTATGGGACATGAATGTTTCTAAAGTCAGCCACATTAATTATGCATTTGCTGATATTTGCTGGGAGGGGAGGCATGGAAACCCTGATCCGATAGGCCCGAATCCCCAGACATGGTCTTGCCAGGATGAAAACGGAGTGATTGATGTTCCAAATGGATCAATCGTTATGGGGGACCCATGGATTGATGCGCAAAAGTCAAATCCCGGAGATACTTGGGATGAGCCGATTCGGGGCAACTTTAAACAACTATTGAAGCTGAAAAAGAACCATCCTCATTTGAAAACATTCATATCAGTTGGCGGATGGACTTGGTCAAATCGTTTTTCAGATGTTGCGGCAAATCCTGCGGCAAGAGAGAATTTTGCTGCTTCAGCAGTAGATTTTTTAAGAAAATATGGGTTTGATGGAGTCGACCTTGACTGGGAATATCCGGTTAGCGGAGGGCTGCCGGGAAACAGCACCCGTCCGGACGATAAGAGAAACTACACGCTACTCTTGCAGGATGTGCGCGAAAAGCTTGACGTTGCAGAAGCGAAGGATGGCAAGAAATACTTGCTGACGATCGCCTCTGGCGCCAGCCCTGAATATGTAAGCAACACTGAATTAAATAAAATTGCTGAAACCGTTGATTGGATTAACATTATGACCTATGACTTTAATGGCGGATGGCAAAATATAAGCGCTCATAACGCCCCATTATTCTATGATCCAAAAGCGAAAGAAACGGGAGTTCCAAACGCTGAGACATTTAACATTGAAAGCACCGTGAAGCGCTACAAGGAAGCCGGTGTCAAAGCGGACAAATTAGTGCTTGGCACTCCGTTCTATGGCAGAGGCTGGAGCGGTTGTGAATCTGCAGATGACGGAGAATATCAAAAGTGCGGACCGGCTAATGAAGGGACGTGGGAAAAGGGGGTATTTGATTTTTCAGATCTTGAAAAGAACTACATCAATAAAAACGGATATAAAAAATATTGGAATGATCGAGCAAAAGTGCCGTATTTGTATAATGCAGAGAATGGAAACTTCATTACCTACGATGATGAAAAATCATATGGATACAAAACCGATTTTATTCAATCAAACGGATTAAGCGGGGCTATGTTTTGGGATTTCAGCGGTGATTCAAATCAGACTTTGCTCAACAAACTAGCAGCCGATTTAGGGTTCGCTCCGGGTGGGGGTAATCCAGAGCCGCCTTCATCTGTACCAAGTAATTTGCGTGTGACCGAAAAAACCGCAACCAGTATCAGTCTGGCGTGGGATGCACCGAGTGACGGAGCAAACATCGCAGAGTATGTGCTGTCATATGGAGGCGGGTCCGTATCGGTCAAGGAAACATCGGCGACAATCGGGAAATTAAAGCCGAATACGACATACTCATTTACAGTATCTGCAAAGGATATGGACGGAAAGCTCCATACAGGTCCAACGATAGAAGCAGCAACAAACTCTGATCAAACATGTGGGTATAACGAATGGAAAGATACAGCCGTTTACACAAGCGGAGACCGAGTCGTCTTTAACGGCAAAGTGTATGAAGCGAAATGGTGGACGAAAGGAGAGCAGCCGGATCAGGCTGGTGAGTTGGGTGTATGGAAATTAATCGGTGATTGCAAAAAATCAGTTTAATAGAAAACGATAAAGAGAGAGTGGGCTCCCATCTCTCTTTATGAGAAAGGAGTATGATTGAAGTGAAAAGAATCGCTTTATTTACTTTGTCATCGATGCTGCTCCTGTCACTTTTGACCCCGTTCCAGAACATTTCCGCAGAGTCTCCAAACAAAAAACAGACTTGTCGTCCAGAAGGGCTGTGGGATTCGGGTATTGCAAATATTCCATATTGTGATGTGTACGATCTGGAGGGGCGCGAAAAGCTGGCCAATGATTTAGACCGCAGAATGATCGGCTATTTTACGGGATGGCGTACGGGGAAAGGCTATCAAGATCGTTATTTAGTAAAGGATATCCCATGGAAGTACTTAAGCCACATTAATTATGCATTTGCTCATATCGGGGAGGATCATCGAGTTTCAATCGGGAGCGAGACGGATGCGAACAACCCGTCTCTAGGGATGACCTGGCCGGAGTATCCCGATATAAAGATGGATCAAACATTGCCATATAAAGGCCATTTTAACCTTCTTCACCAGTTTAAAAAGAAATACCCTGATGTAAAAGTATTGGCGGCAGTCGGCGGCTGGGCTGAAACCGGCGGTTATGTTGATAAGGATGGGAACCGAATACCAAGCGGAGGCTTTTACTCTATGACAACGAATGGTGATGGATCTGTGAACCACAAGGCAATCAACATCTTTGCCGAATCTGTCGTAGCGTTTCTCAGAAAATATGAATTGGATGGCATTGATATTGACTACGAATATCCCACAACCATGCAAGATGCCGGCAATCCGTTAGATTGGAGCATTTCCAACCCTAGACGAAAGGGATTAAATCAAAGCTTTGATGTATTGATGAAAACATTAAGAGAAAAACTTGATCAAGCATCTGCTGAAGATGAACAATATTACATGCTCACCATTGCGGCACCATCATCAGCCTATTTGCTGAGAGGGATGGAAACCTTTAAACCGCTCCGATATGTGGATTATGTCAACATCATGTCCTATGATCTCCATGGAGCCTGGAATGAGTTTGTCGGTCCTAACGCTTCCTTATATGATAACGGCGAGGATGAGGAATTAAAGCAGTCCAACATATACAGCACCCCGCAATATGGGGGGATCGGATATTTAAATACAGACTGGGCTTACCATTATTTTAGGGGAGCGATGGAGGCAGGCAGAATCAATATCGGCGTTCCTTATTATACGAGAGGCTGGAAAAACGTGAGCGGAGGAGTAAACGGTTTGTGGGGAAGGGCTAAAGGTTTAAATTGCCCTCCAGGCCTTACCAAATGCGGCGACGGGGCAGTCGGGATCGATAATATTTGGCATGACCAAGATGAGCAGGGAAATGAACTGGGAGCTGGAGCGAATCCGATGTGGCATGCCAAAAATCTCGAAAAAGGCATTGCCGGTTCTTATTTAGAAAGGTATGGACTAATCAAAGCCGATTTAAAAGGCTCTTACACTAGATATTATGACTCAGCGCTTGCTGCACCTTGGCTATGGAATGACGAAAAGAAAGTGTTTCTATCTACTGAAGATGAGGAATCAATAGAAACAAAGGCCGATTATGTCATTAAAAAAGGAATCGGCGGTGTCATGTTTTGGGACTTAAGCGGTGACTATGACTGGTATCCCGACAGAAATGACAACAATGGAGAGTATGGTATCGGCAGTACATTAACGAGAACCTTATATCATAAATTTGCGGAAGCGACACCATACGATAATCGGGTCAGCACGTCACCTTTACCTGGCGAATCACTTGATATCAATATCGAGTTTACCGATTATCCGTTAGGAGATCAAAATTACCCAATCCATCCGAAAATGAGGCTGACGAATAACAGTGATGTCACCATAACAGGAGGATCTGTGATCGAATTTGATGTGCCTACCTCTACTTCACCCCGAATTGGAAGCTGGAGCGGTGACCAGGTTGAAGTCATTTCTAAAGGGCATACAGGGCCGAACATTGGCGGGCTGACAGGAGATTTCCACCGCATCGGTCTGACCCTTTCAAATTGGAGGTCAATTAAACCAGGCGAGACAGAGGAGTTTCAGCTTGTCTATTACTTGCCTATCAGCGGACCATCTCATTTCACCATAACCATAGATGGTAAAAAGTACAGTCTGAAAGGCCAGTGAGGGAGGCTCCTATTCCGGCAAGCATAGCTGTAGCAAAAAACGAAGACAGGCCCGTTCCTGCTTTATTGTGCGCTGTTCTTCCAGTTTGTGAATGATCAAAGACTGATGCGGGTGCCTCTGTTGTATGAAGAACCTCCGTATACTCCATTCGTATGAACCTCAAGAGAGCATGGGCCGCTGCAATTCGTCCGTGAACTGCATTGCCCTCCGTAAGTATCCATCGCATATTGCAGTTTGTAAGTTTCTGTTACGGCGATCGATCCCTAATGCTGCCACTGGGTGCCCGATGGTTTGTCATCTGGATAGCCGCTGAAACGGTCATGCTTGTCCCAACGAGGGATGAAGGGGTGTATGAATATCCAAATAACCGACGGTGTTGCCAATTGGCTGACTGAGTTCGATGGCTCGATTTTCTCGACAGCCTGAGGCAGGAGAGCATCTCCTGCCTGTTTGTTTGGCATCACGCAAACAATTTCAACCCAACCACACCAATCACAATGAGCAGCAGGCTGAGTATCCGAATCATGTTTTTCGGTTCTTTAAATAGAATCATATTAAACAAGACTGAGCCAGCGGTTCCAAGTCCAATCCAGACCGTATAGGCGACGGAAACTTGAACGGAAGAGAACGACGCGTATAAAAACAAAAAGGATAAAGCAAAACCGCCGAAAAATAGTATCCCTGATGTGATTTGTTTTTTCTTACTAAACATATTCAAGCCAATGGTCCCGCCGATTTCGCAGGCAGAGGCTAATAACACAAAAAACCAGCCCATGTTATACCGCTTCTCCCTTCTGCTCATGTGCATCTCCATCGGACACTTTTAGTCCAATAATCCCGATGACCAAAATCCCCATAAACACTAGCTTTTCCAATGAAAAAGATCCGCCGAACAGCGCATAATCCATAATAGACGTACCGATTGTTCCAACTCCGGCGAACACGGCGTAAACCGTTCCTGTTGGCAGCTTTTCACAGGCTTTCATTAAAAAATAAAAATCAATTGGGATGAGGCAGATAATGATCGCCCACTCCCACACAGCATCTGCTTTATTTAAACCAAACACCCATAGTAATTCGAATAAACAAGTCAGTGCGACATACATCCAGCTTTTCTTCATGATATTTCCTCCTAAAATTGACGATTCGTCATTTTGAAGCCAAAAAAGAGCGTACAGCATGTGCTGTACTATGTGTTAAGGTGTTTCTATACCAAGTGCATAAAGGAGAAATTGCTTGACCTCTCGTTTTTGAATGAGGACCTCTTCTGTATCTGTTTCTGTAAATAAATACATTTGCTCAGCTGAAGATTCAAGTAAACCGATGATGAACTTCGCAGCGTAATGACAATTCAAATTCGTTCGTACTTTTTGGTCCTGCTTTGCTTTTTCTAAAAAAGCGGCAACCCATTTGTAAATCGGTTCATAAATATCTTCCCACTCCTTTAAATGCTCAGTTGCGGCTAAACCTGAATAGGTAAGGGCAAGGACATCACGGTATTGTCTTGTAAAAGAGAATATAAATTCAACAAGCGCATCTGCTTGATCGTGTACATCCGCATGCTGGGTTAATTCCTTTTCGATCGCAGGTACCATCTGTAAAATAAGATGCTCTGCGATGGCAGGCATGACAGACAGCTTTGAGGGAAAATATAAATAAAACGTTCCTTGCGCCACTCCTGCTGCTTTTACAATATCCGAAATGGTCGTCTTTTCAATTCCTTTTTCTTTAAACGCGTCAATGGCAGCAAGCATAATCTTTTCTCGTTTCGACATATGAACACCGACCTTAAAATGACTGAATGTCAGTCATTCTAACAGAAAACTGACGATTTGACAATATAGCATATCATTCATTGTGAGAATAAGTGATGAATAGATGTGGGCAGGCTTGAATAAGCTGTAATATGGTCAAGCATCACGTGAGAAAGGGGTAGCTCCCTCTATGACATCCAGCATCATGTTTTCAATTGCTTATTTTCTTCTGCTCGTCTCGCTATATATGAGAATGAGATACAGACAGGCAAAAAGGCACAATCGCTTTATCTATTTGCGAACAGAAATGGTTCTTTTCTGTCTGTTTGTTTATACAAATATTTTATTCTATTTGACGGTCTTTCCAAATCGTTTTTCCGCACCAAGAGATCAAGTGAGTGTCAATCTCATTCCTTTTCACTCAATTGATCAAAATCTTCACGCCTATCACCACGGTTATCCAAACCTTGTATTTTTAAATTTGGCAGGAAACATTCTTTTATTCGTGCCACTTGGGTTTTTCCTTTATCAAACGTTTCGGACAATGCGCTGGCAAAAGGCGGTGCTAGCCGGCTTTATCTTGTCAGCAATGATCGAAGTGCTTCAATGGATTTTTTCGCAATCTGGTATCATTACAAGAAGCAGTGATATTGATGATATCATCCTCAATACACTTGGCACAGCGATAGGCTGTATCGTGTATCAGATGTATCGACGAAGGAAGGAGAAAATCAGGTGAAGAGAGTTTGTGTGATTCCATGTGGCGTGAAGAAAATATGGGACGTGAATCCAGAGGCGGGAAGCAAGCCGGGCGAAACTTTTTTACTTAAGCCAGCTGCATCAGCATACGAAAAGCTATGCTCAAACATTTTTGTCAGACGGCTCGTCTTATCAGCGAAGCACGATTCTTAAAAGGAAGATGATATGGTTCATGAAAATTATGATGTGGCGTTTGGTACACCGCACGTTGAACCTCTCCGCACTGATGAGCTTGTTATACAGGTAGAAATAAATGTAAAAAGTGATCGACCCTTTATTACATCCTCATCAATAATCAATTCACATCTCCCAGTAAGCAGGGTTTTGATCATCAAAAAGAGAATAATTGAAGTAGCGATGTAAATGGTTTTATATCTTTTCAGCAGCCACTAGGATGTCCGCATCGCTCTTGAAGAGGTGGCTCAATGAAAAAGGGGGCGTATGAACATGACAACCATCTATTTAGCTGGTGATTCAACCGTTTCATCTTACCCAGATCGTCTTGTTCAAGGAGGATGGGGAGAGTTTTTACACCGCTATACAGCACGCGGCGTCAAAGTCGAGAATCGGGCGATCGGTGGAAGAAGCTCAAAAACATTCATTGAAGAAGGACGCCTTGATGACATATTGGCTGAGATTAAGCCAGGGGACTGGCTTTTCACACAAATGGGGCATAATGATGCTTCTAAGTCAAAGCCCGAGCGGCATACAGAGCCTTTTACGACGTATAAAAGCTATTTGTCTCAATATATTCATGGTGCCAGAGAGAAAGGAGCAACCCCGCTTTTATTAACCCCTGTAGGCCGTTTTCATGAAAAAGATGGGGAATATATTAATGATTTCCCTGATTACTGTGCCGCTATGAAAGAACTAGCCGATGAAGAAGAGGTTCTTCTCGTTGATTTAATGACCGCAAGTCTTCAATTTTATCAAATATGTGGTATAGAGAAGACAACCTCTTTTTTTATGCTGTCGACAGGCATTGATGATCGCACGCATTTTACAAAAGAAGGGGCAGATGCGATTGCAAGACTTGTTTCACTAGAACTAAAGGATCTTGGTTTAAGTATTGTGTGATGAATGACAGGACGAGTGAACGCTCTGCCGGTTCTTTTTTTGAAAAAAGCGATTGATTCCCTGAACCAGAGCAGACATTACACATGATAATCAATATCACTTATGAGTAGATTGATCAATGAAAAGCTGGAGGGACTCAAGTGACAGATCAGCTTGAATTGTTTGACGTCACAAATTATTGGTGGCGGTTCAGCAGGGATGTACACCGCCTTTTATAGTGGGATGTGGGCGGTTTGTCGCCAACAAGAGTAGAACAGCTGATTCAGCAGCTGGAGACGCAGTTGAAAACATTCGATCCAGAGATTATGCCAAATATTAAAGGATGCCTTTTTAAGGGTATCCTTTTTTGATAGGCAGAGGGAACTTTTTGGCAAGTGAGACGTAGTGCATATAGAGGTGAAACATATGCAAAAATACATAGAAAAAGAACTATTTCTCTTATTTATTAGACACGTATTTATGGCATTTTACTTTTTGGTGTTTCCGTTTATCGCACAAGTCTTTTTTGTACCGTCTCCTTTATTGATCGCTATCATCGCACTTTTTATTGTTCATCACCTATTAGAAAGTATCATTTGGTTTTATAAATCGAGAAACATCGGGAAGCGCCAGTCAGGGGATATATCGAAACGGGGGCATGTCTTTGTTCAGCTCGTGCAAAGGATCGAACAGCTCATCATGCTCGGTTTTGTTCTTTTCTTGATCAGCGAATTGGTAAATGGAGGAGCAGATATCTTTACACTCTCACTATCTATTTTTCTATTATTGGTTGTTTTCCTACATCACGTTCAGTTTTACTACTTTCAAATTTTCTTTAAGTCAAAAAACGGGTTCTCCTATGTTCCCTCTATGCAAAAGGCTCGTCCTTCTTACATTGTGAGGGAGCGAATTAGATCGATCAGAAGGGAGCAGTCATGTTGAAGACTCCAACTCAGAATAATGTGAAGATATATGTAAAGTACCTTCCTTTGATAGGCCTTTTAAGTAGCATCATTCTTTTAGTATATTTTTTTTGTATTGAAAGGGTAAATTATGATATTGGCTGGGGGATTTTATACTGCATGATGCCTTTTTTAATATATTCGGTCACATCCTTAATCATTAAGAAAAAAAAGACTTAAATTAATTGTAGCCTAAATCTGTTTTTCATAATGTAAAGAGATATGAGGAGATATTTATGAAAAGTGTAATAATATACAGTGATTATTCTGTTTATTAGTCTATTTTTCGATTACTAAAATATATTTATGCCTAGAAATTTTCTGTATTTAGTAGTTGCTGAGGCTTTCTGCTTTTTTAATGTTCATTTTATTGAAAAGCTTTTTAACATAAGTAAGCGTTAAGCTTCCTTTGTTGAGGTCTAGCTAGATCAAGATCAAGCTACTTCAATCATTCATATGGGCTCAAACATACTTATTAACTACTGCTTTAAATGATCATCATCAGAAAATTATGATAAAATGTAGAAAAGAAGGTTGGAGAAAGGGAGTGCGAGTGAGTGAAAGCAGTTGGACTATTTGAGTACTTGCCTATTGACGATGAGCAAAGCCTGATCGATCATGAGATAGCAAAGCCTAAAGTAGCTGGCAGGGATGTGTTAGTGAAGGTAGAGGCTGTGTCGGTGAATCCGGTTGACACAAAGGTGAGGGCACCGAAAGATCAGAAGGAAGAAGAATTTAAAATTCTTGGCTACGATGCAAGCGGTACGGTTGTTGAAGTAGGCGAAGCGTGTACGTTGTTTCAGCCTGGTGACCACGTGTACTATGCGGGAGATATCACGCGCCAAGGCTCAAATAGTGAGTACCAGCTTGTTGATGAGCGCATTATTGCGAAAAAGCCTGCTACTCTCTCATTTGCACAAGCAGCGGCGATGCCCCTTACGATGATTACCGCATATGAGGCTTTATTTGATCGGATGCGGCTAAAGCGAAATGCAGAAGGATCGACTTTGCTCATCATCGGTGGTGCAGGCGGGGTGGGCTCTATTGCCATACAACTGGCCAAATTAGCGAAGGCAACTGTCATAGCTACCTCATCAAGACCAGAAACAAAAGAATGGTGTCTGTCATTAGGTGCTGATCATATCATTGACCACTATCAGCCGCTCCTGGCACAGCTTCAGGAAAAAGGGATTGGCGAAGTTGATTTTATTTTATGCTTAAATGATACAGACGGGCATTTCAAAGGCATGGCAGAAGCCATTAAACCACAAGGGACGATCTGTACCATTGTTGAAAATCAACACAACCTAGACATTCAATTGCTCAAAAACAAAAGTGCTGCATTTGTATGGGAATTCATGTTCACACGGCCCATGTACGAAACAGAAGACATGATCAGACAGCATGAGCTTTTAACAGAGGCAAGTGAGTTATTTGAACAGGGAAAATTAAAACATACCTTAACAAAGGTTCTGAGTCCTGTAAATGCTGCCAATTTGAAACAGGCACATCAAACGCTTGAACAAGGGAAGATGATCGGAAAATTTGTGTTAGAAGGATTTTAAGAGGAGGAGCAGGAAATGACGTCATTACAATATCCGATTGGTTTATTAACCGGTTGAACGAAAAACGAAAGAACAGCTTGTGGCATGGGTCGATCAGTTGGCTGAGATCCCTCAGCAGTATGCAGAGGTGACTGCACAGTTGACAGATGCTTAGCTGGATACACTGTATCGGCCGGGAGGGTGGACGATAAGACAGTCGATACATCAAATAGCGGATAGTCATCTGAATGCTTATTTGACAGAAGTACACCGCATATACGTCCATACGATCAGGACGGGTTTACCTCACTTCCAGATAGCAAGGCACCCATTAGCCTATCGCTGCTTTTAATTAGCAGTCTGTATCGCCGGGGGTCACTTTACTTCGGGGGATGTTTTATTATCACCCTGCCGATCAACAAACCGTGTCCTTATTTAATGTAACAGGAATGGACGTCTGGTATTCACAGCATCATTTTTCTCACCTTCGGTTGCGCCTACCTCTTATGATGATAGGGGATTATTCAAAAAAACTTTATCCTCTCAGATAAACAAGTGAAAGAAGAAATAAAAAAGACGGACCTCATGTGGTCTTATCCCTGTCAAGTAGACAATTATAAAAAGCCTAACCTGCCAGTGTGTGACGGTATTCTACCGGAGCACACTGGTTTAATTTTTTCTGGAATCGATCGTGATTATAGAATTGAATGTAATCTTCTATGCTTTTATGAAGCTCTTTTTCCGTTTGACACGAAGAAAAGTAAGTGTTCTCTGTTTTGAGATGTGAGAAAAATGATTCGATACAGGCATTATCTAGGCAGTTTCCCCTTCGGGAATGACTGCCCTTCAAACCAACGTTTTCTAGTCGCTTTTGATATGCTTTTGTTGTGTATTGGAATCCTTGATCTGAAT